>NZ_JBALQK010000054.1:0-37207 GCF_036965845.1 Bacillus sp. JJ1127
GCGGGAGAGAGCATCTATTCATGCATAGAAGCGGTCAGGGCCTTTTTCTGCCACATGCGAAGTAAAAACAGAAAGAGCAAACGAGTGTAGGTTACTTTTTATTCTGCATAGCAGGGATTTAGATGTCGAAAAATTAAAATGGATTTATATAAATATAGAAAGCGGGTGAATGGATGAACATTACTTCTATTGTAAACGAACAAAAAACATATTTTTATCAAGGTCACACAAGAGATATAAAGGTAAGGAAGCAACAGTTACAGAAACTATATGAAGGAATTAGACGCTTTGAGAATGAGATTTTTCAAGCGCTAAAATTAGATTTAAATAAATCGAATCATGAATCATTTACAACAGAAATTGGGTATGTATTAAAGGAGATTTCCTTTCAAATCAAACATCTTTCTTCATGGAGTAAACCGCAGCGTGTTCGAACGGCTCTTACACATTTTGGCTCGAAAGGAAAAATCGTTCCAGAGCCTTATGGTGTTACGCTTATTTTAGCTCCTTGGAATTATCCATTCCAATTGGCAATTGCGCCGCTCGTAGGAGCAATTGCCGCTGGAAATACAGTTGTTTTAAAGCCGTCTGAATTAACACCTAATGTCTCGAAACTTCTTGCCAACATGTTACGAGAGTTATTTCCGGTAGAACTTGTTGCGGTTGTTGAAGGTGGTGTGGAAGAGAGTACGGTGCTGTTAAACGAGCCGTTTGATTATATTTTCTTTACGGGTAGTGTTGGAGTTGGAAAGATTGTTATGGAAGCAGCAGCAAAAAAATTGACCCCACTTACGTTAGAACTTGGCGGGAAAAGTCCTTGTATTGTACATAAAGATACAAAGTTAGATGTAGCAGCAAGGCGTATTGTTTGGGGGAAGTTTTTGAATGCAGGGCAAACATGTGTTGCGCCGGATTATATATACGTTCATTCGTCTATAAAGGAACAGCTTATTGAAGCGTTACGAAATGAAATCGCGCATCAATATGGGGAAAACCCGCTACAAAACGAAAATTATGTGCGAATTGTTAGCAAGCGTCATTTTGAAAGATTATGTTCGTTCTTACAAGATGGTAGTGTGGAATTTGGTGGGAATTATAATGAAGAAACATTGCACATTGAACCGACCATTTTAACAAATATTACATGGCAGCATTCTATTATGGAAGATGAAATATTTGGTCCGATTTTGCCAATTATGGAGTATGAAAAAATAGAGGATGTTATTGCAGTCATTCAGCAGAATCCGAAACCGCTCGCTCTATATGTCTTTTCAGACAATAAAGAGATTCAAAAACAAGTTACAAGTAATATTTCATATGGCGGAGGGTGTATCAATGATGTCGTGTATCATCTTGCGACACCATATTTACCTTTTGGCGGCGTTGGAAGTAGCGGATTAGGGAGCTATCACGGTGAACAAAGTTTTCGCACATTTTCCCATTATAAGAGTATTTTGTCCCAATCCACGGTATTGGATATGAAAATTCGTTATTCTTCTACAAAAAGTGCTTTAAAATTTATACGAAAGTTGTTAAAATGATGATGGTGTTTATCAGTAGGCGTAGCCGTATGATAAAAACCCCTTCTTACCTGAAGGGGTTTTTCTGTTCGACATATGTATCGTGCGAAAATGAATCAAACATACTACATAGAGAATAGAATAGAACACTGTTAAACAATCATTTTTGTTTGGATCGAAACAAAAAATAATCTATAGAAAATTAATATTTATTCATGAATATAAAAATTAAAAATTTGAGGTAGATAGGACGGGAAAATGAAAAAGATTATTAAAGTTGAAGCGATAGAAAAACATTTTGGAGATCAAGTGATTATTCCACCTCTTTCTTTAGATATTAAAGAAGGAGAATTTTTAACGATTCTTGGACCAAGTGGTTGTGGGAAAACAACGTTACTTCGTATGATTGCAGGTTTCGAAACTCCTACAAAAGGTAACATTTTACTTGATGAAGAAAGAATCAATGATTTACCACCATATAAGCGTCATATGAACCTAGTGTTCCAGCACTATGCGTTATTTCCACATATGAATGTTGAGAAAAATATTTGTTTTGGTATGAAGATGCAAAAAGTATCGGCGGCAGAACAAAAAGAGCGTGCTGAAGAAGCAATGCGTTTAACGCAGCTACTTGAATTCCGCAATCGTAAACCATCAAAGCTTTCTGGTGGACAACAGCAGCGTGTTGCAATTGCACGAGCAATTGTCAATAATCCACGTGTGCTATTACTGGATGAACCACTTGGAGCGCTTGACTTTAAGTTAAGAAAAGATTTACAGCGCGAATTAAAAAATTTACAGCGTAATTTAGGAATTACGTTTATCTATGTAACGCACGATCAAGAAGAAGCAATGAGTATGAGTGATCGTATTGTTGTTATGAATCAAGGCCATATTGAACAAATTGGAACGCCAAAGGAAATTTATAAAGAGCCAAAAACATTGTTTGTTGCGACTTTTATTGGTGAAAATAATATTATAAAAAATGGGGAAAACTATGTAGCAGTTCGCCCTGAAAATGTAAAAGTGCGTTCGGTTGAGCAACCAATTCTAAAAGAATACCATCTTGGGCATATTGAAGATATTGAGTTTGTTGGAAATATGGAAAAGCTTTATGTACGTGATGAAAAAACATCTGAACTATTAATGGCATATCAAACTGCTGAAAAAGCAGCGCAGTGGAGTATCGGAGATAATGTATACGTAGGCTGGGAGCAAGAAGATGAGGTGACCTTAAATTGAAAAAAGGGAAACTACTTGCATTACCTACGGTTGCATGGCTGCTAATCTTCTTTTTAATTCCGCTTGTATTCGTATTAGCATTTGCGTTCTTACAGCGCGGAGAATACGGAACAGTGGAAATGCACTTTACATTAGATAATATATCGCGCGTGTTTGATCCGTTGTATATGAATACATTATGGGAAACAGTGAAAATTGCAGTTATTACAACAGTGATTTGTTTACTTATTGGTTATCCATTTGCGTATACAATTACAATTGTTGATCGTAAATATCGGTCTATTCTTTTATTGTTAGCAACAATTCCGTTTTGGATTAACTTTCTTGTGCGCTCATATGCATGGATTGTCATTTTACGTTCACAAGGTCTTGTAAATACGTTACTGCTAAAGTTGGGCATTATTACTGAACCATTAAATTTATTATATAATACACCATCTGTAATATTAGGAATGGTATATTCTTTACTGCCATTTATGATTTTACCAGTGTATGCAGCAATTGAGCAGCTTGATAAACGTAAGTTAGAAGCAGCATATGACTTAGGAGCAACACCAATGAAGGCATTTTGGAATGTAACATTGCCAATGACAATGTCAGGGGTTGCTACTGGTTCGATTCTAGTATTCGTTTCATCTATTGGAATGTTTGTTGTATCAGATGTTATGGGTGGATCGAAAGTAGCATTGATCGGAAACGTTATTCAAAACCAATTCTTGGGTGCGCGTGACTGGCCATTTGGATCCGCATTATCAATGATTGTTGTTCTGTTCTCTGTTCTGTTAATTTACTTATATTATCGTGCGACGAAAGTATATAAATATGGAAACGGAGGGGAATAGGCAAAGATGAAGAAGTTTTTAGTTTCTTATTCTTGGTTAATTTTATTGTTCTTGTATTTTCCAATGATGGTTCTAATGGTATATTCTTTTAATGATTCTCGTATTAACGCAGAGTGGGAAGGATTTACACTCCATTGGTATACAGATTTATTTCAAAAACAAGATGTGATTGATGCATTTATAAATAGTATTACAATTGCGATTGTAACGACAATTGTGACGACAGTTCTTGGTGTGATTTGTGCTGTTGCGTTGCATCGTTATAAATATCGTTTTGAAGGGGCAATTAATGGTCTTGTGTATTTACCAATTCTAATCCCTGATATTTTAATGGGATTATCGTTACTCATTTTATTTAGTCAAATTGGGATAGAGCTTGGAAAAGTCACAATTATTATTGCACATATTACATTTAGTATTTCATTTGTTGTTGTTATTTTAGCAGCGCGTCTTTCTGGTATGGGACGTGATTTAGAAGAAGCGGCGAGTGATTTAGGAGCAACCCCATGGCAAACGTTTCGTTACGTCACGCTTCCGGGAATTGCACCTGGAGTTATTTCAGCGGCATTATTAACATTCACATTATCAATCGATGACTTTGTGATTAGTTTCTTCGTGTCTGGACCAGGATCAACGACATTGCCATTATATATTTACAGTATGGTGAAACGTGGGGTAACACCTGAAATTAATGCACTTTCTACAATATTAATTGTTGTTATTGTTGGATTGATGATTCTATCGGAAGTATTCCGCAATAAAGGGGCAGATGGTGAAGAAAACTCCGGAGGACCTCTTCCTTTATAAGAGAAGGAAGAAACTACAAAGAACGAGGAGGTAATGAATTAATGAAATTAGTGAAAACGATAGCTGGTGCAGCAATTGGCTTCGGCCTTGTTGCAGGCGTACTTGCGGGCTGTGGAGAAAAGAAAGAAGAGTTAAATATTTATAGCTGGGCTGATAACTTTGATGAGGGCGTAATAAAGGATTTTGAAAAGAAATATAACGTGAAAGTTAACTATGATAAATATGCAAGTAACGAAGAAATGCTTGCAAAATTACAAGCTGGCGGAGCTAAATATGATTTAATTCAACCGTCTGATTACATGGTTCAAACAATGGCGAAAATGAACTTATTAGAACCGTTAGACAAGAAAAACATTCCAAACGTAAAGAATCTTGTGTCTAATTTTAAAACACCTCCATTTGATCCAGAGAATAAATATTCTCTTGTATATACTTGGGGTGTAACAGGAATTGCTTACAATAAAAAGCATGTAAAAGAAGCTCCAACAAGCTGGAATGACTTATGGAATGACAAATATAAAGGACATGTTACTTTATTAAACGATTCTCGTGAAGTATTAGGCATGGCCCTTAAGAAGAATGGATTCTCAAATAGTACGAAAGATGATGCACAGTTAAAGACAGCAGCTACGGATTTAAATAAGTTACTTCCAAATTTACTTGCATTTGATACAGATAATATTAAACAAAAATTTATTACAGAGGATGCATGGATTGGAACAGTATGGTCTGGGGATGCAGCGTACATTGCAAAAGAGAATAAAGATATAGGATATGTTGTTCCAAAAGAAGGCGGTACAATTTGGGCTGATACATTAGCGATTCCAAAGGGTGCGAAACATAAAGAGCTTGCAGAGAAATTTATGAACTATTTAATGGATGAAAAGGTAAGTGTGAAAAACTATGAATCCATTGGATATAGTAACCCAAATGAAAAAGCTTGGGATCTTCACAGTAAAGCTTACCGTGATAATCATATGATTTTCTTATCGCAAGATGAATTAAATCGTACAGAATGGCTTGTTGATGTAGACGATAAATTAAAAGAATACGACCGTTACTGGACAGAGTTAAAAACAAAAGGAAAATAAGTAATAAAAATGCGGTTTCTGAATAGAAATCGCATTTTTTTATACATAGGGGGAAAAGGATTGAAGCAAAAATTACATCGATATGAGCTGGTTTGTATGACTTTATTATTTGTTGTATTCGGCATCATTGCGTGGAGAGTACAAGCCGGTGGTGTAATAAGGGTTGATAAATATGTACAAGAGCTTGTAAGAGGATTACAAACGGAGAGCTCTCTTTTATTTTTCTCATATTTTACAAAAATGGGATCTGCGATTGGTATTACTAGTATACTTATCCTAAGTTTGCTTGTCTTCTGGAAGAAACGTTATTATGTAGCGATGTTTATTTACCCGCTTGCTATCTTAACAACGCATATTGTGAATAAAGGAATCAAAGAAATCGTGAAAAGAAATCGCCCGAATTTGAATGAGGCGCTTGATGCACTTGGGTATAGCTTTCCAAGTGGACATGCAATGTTATCAATGATTACATATGGATTCCTTGCTTATATCATTGCCGCAAATTTAAAAAATAAAGCTGGAAAGTATATGATTACGATTATTATGGCATTGTTTATTATAGGGATTGGATTAAGCAGGGTTATTCTATCTGTTCATTATCCAACTGATGTTTTAGCGGGTTATTGCTTAGGTGGCATTTTGTTAATTCTTGCAATTTATTTTCATCGTTTATTTTCAGAGAGATTTGCAATGAATCAAGAGAGATAAAAAGCGTCTGAAAAGACCGGAATGAACGTTTTTTTTAGATGCTTTTTTGTATATGATATAAATTGTTACCTTCACCTCAAAGCTTAGAAAAAGTAAAGAAATTAAGGAGTAGATAAGCTGCTCGTGAAGCTTTATATAATATAGATGTGCTAAAATATAAGTGGATTCACGAATTACATAAAGTAGGTGAAAATGTGTGAAGACAAATGTACATAAAGTGGACAAGTGGGGGAAAGTAGGAGCTTTTCTTTATCAATTTCGCTATACAGTGATAGCAGTATTAGTTGTATTAGCTATTGTGCTTGGTAGTTTTGCGCCGAAACTTCCTGGTGTATTAGGTGGTGATGGTTTTCAAACAAAAGGAGACTATTTAACGACAAAAGCAATTTTGGATAAAGACTTTAAGCAGTCTCAAGATACACTCTTACTTGTGTTTCAAAAGCATAAAGGAATTTCGACAGAGACCTTTCAGAAACGAATAGAAGAAGTTATTAATAAAATTCAAGCAGAAGAATCATATGACTCTTTTCATCATCCGTTAGAAAATAAAGAAATGTTACAAGATGATATTGGTTATGCGACAATCTTATTTTCCGGGAAAACAAATAAAGAACGAAGTGAAAAGACATTACGGTTTGCTGAAGAAATCAAGAAGGAAAGTAACGATATTTTGACAGTAACACCAACAGGATATCCAAAGATTAATCAGGAAATTAATGAACGAACACAGAATGATTTGAAAGTAGCAGAAATGATTGGATTACCAATTGCATTTCTTGTATTACTTTTTTCATTTGGGAGTTTGCTTGCATCCATCTTACCGATTTTAAATGGGGCACTTAGTGTTATTAGTACGATGGGAATTTTATATTTTATCGGTGTAGATAAAGAGTTATCTATTTTTGTTTTAAATGTTGCACCGATGATTGGACTTGCATTATCAATTGATTTTGCGCTGTTATTTGTGAATCGTTTTCGCGAGGAAGTGGCGCACAGGACGGTTAAGGAAGCGATAGCTGTTACATATCAAACAGCGGGACGTGCCATTATCTTTTCAGGGTTATGTGTATTTGTTGGTTTATCCGGTTTGTTTTTCTTTGAAATAGATTATATTCAATCTGTTGCAATCGGCGGAATGATTGTTGTTGTAATGAGTATTTTATTTTCGCTTACACTTCTTCCAGCATTGCTATCCTTAATTGGAAAACGGTTATTGAAAAAAAATCAAATGCCTCCTCGAACATCAAGTATATGGAGGAAGTTTGCCCAGTTTGTAATGAAGCACCCTATCATGATGATTATCGTTGTTACAATGTTTATTCTCATTTGTTTGTTACCACTTCGTACGGCTAATCTTCAATTTCCTGGTGTAGAAGCATTGCCAGAGAAAAGCGATACACGAATCGCGTATGAAAGATATGAAGAGGCATTTAATAAAATTGTGAAAACGCATGCTGATGTGACCGTAGTACTGGAGACGAAGCAGAAAGTAACTGAAAAAGAAAGTTTACAAAAGATAGAAGATGTGATTCAGAAGCTGAAAAAAGATAAGCATGTGTACAAAGTAAAGAGTTTGTATGATGAGCTAAATGGAATGACGGCTGAACAGGTTGCTGCATTATTACAATCACCTCAAGGAGCACAAATAGCGCCTGTATTTGAAGCATATACAAAAGGAAATAAGACAACTCTTCAAATTTTCTTGGATACGAAGCCGCGGACTGAAACCGCGAAGCAATGGGTCCGTGATTTTAAAGAGAACTATAAGGAAGATGGCATTACATATTATCTAGGTGGTATGACAACATTCCAGCAAGAGTTAGAGGATGAAATAAAAGATAAAGTTGTAATTGGTATGTCTGTCATATTCGGCTCCACTTTCTTTATTTTATTATTCGCTTTTCGATCTATACTCATTCCTATTAAGGCGATTGTTATGAATATACTTAGCTTAAGTGCGACAATTGGTATTGTTATTTGGTTATTTGAAGGCGGGCATTTTGGATTGGAAGAAAGTTCAGTTTTATTTGTGCTACCAATCTTTATTTTTGGTCTCGTATTTGGCTTAAGTATGGATTACGAAGTGTTCCTTATTTCGCGTATCCATGAATTATATGAAGAAACGAAAGACAACGATACGGCAACATTAGAAGGGCTTGTATCAACAAGTCGTATTATTACATCAGCTGCTTTAATTATGATTGTTGTTACTGGTGCATTTGCATTCACTGACATTTTACCAGTAAAACAAATGGGACTTGGTGTAGCACTTGCTATTTTTCTTGACGCAACAATCATTCGACTTATGCTTGTACCAAGTTTAATGAAAATGTTTGGAGATTGGAATTGGTGGCTGCCATTTCGCAAGAAAAAAGAAAAATCATTAGACTGAAGAACACTCATCTTATAGATGGGTGTTTTTTTATGAATAGCATGCCCCTCATATTGCAAATAGTATGTGATAAGAACAATACATATAAAAGCGGGTGAAGACAATGTTTCGTTATTTTAAATTTAAGTTAAATGATACTGTACAGTTTGCAGAAAATGATGGGCACATGTATCGCATTGTCGGCTATAGGTTAGAAAAAGGGTTTTATCCAAAAGATGAATGGACTCATATTATTTATGAGTTATTGAGAGAATTTGATGGGTATACAATTGATGCGGAAGAAGAAGAACTTGTGAAAGTGATCCAAGTAGATGAAGAGTATTATAAAATTCATGAGGTGTCTGGCTATCGATATCCAGTTAAAGTGAAATCAAAATCAAAATCAAAAACTGCTAAGATAGACACAATGGATGATTTATTAGATGCATATAACGACTATAAACGGTTAGCAGATTTCTTTAAGGATTTATCGTATGAACAGAAAGCAGAAGAAGTATTGCAAGAGATGAGGAGGCTACGCGCCTAGTGGACAGTCTATTATATAGGCTGTCTTTTGTTTAGACGGTGCATCATAATGTATTTTCCGTTACAATAGGAGAATCAATAGAAATAAGGTGATAAGGTATGGAAACGAAGAAAAAGGGAGAATGGTGCGAAATTACGGTTCCTACTAAATGGAATGGTATGAGTATTGAGTCCTTACTAAAAGAAGAGTGGGGTGTGCCTAAAAAATTGTTGCATCAACTTCGCATGGAAAAAAGAGTTGTTGTGAATGGTGAGCAGAAGCGATGGAATGAACGTTTAGAAGAAGGGGACAAGTTGCAAGTTCATATGTTTATTCAAGAAGAATATGGTGTCGAGCCGGAATTTGGTGATTTAGACGTGATATTTGAAGACGATCACGTGTTAATCGTAAATAAGCCAGCGCAAATGGATACACATCCTTCTGAAAAAAAGGGGACAGGAACCCTTGCGAATCTGGTCGCTTTTCATTTCCAAATGCAAGGTTTAGAAACGAAAGTTCGTCATATCCATCGGTTAGACAAAGATACGACGGGCGGTGTCGTATTTGCGAAACATAGATTAGCTGGAGCTATTATGGATCAATTATTGATGGAACGCAAAATTAAAAGAACATATATGGCACTGGTTGAAGGAAAAGTGAAACAGAGACAAGGAACAATTGATGCAGCGATTGGAAGAGATCGACATCATGCAACAAGGCGCCGAGTTTCTTTAAAAGGTGATCATGCTGTAACGCATTATAAGGTAGAGAAATATTTTAAGAACCAAGATGTGACGCTTGTAACATTACAATTAGAGACAGGAAGGACCCATCAAATTCGCGTTCATATGAGTTATAGCGGGCATCCGTTAATTGGTGATGTATTATATGGGGGCCAAGTAATATATATGTCTCATCAAGCATTACATGCTATGCGAATTGCTTTTTTACATCCGATTACAAAAGAAGAGATTACAGTAGAAGTTCCATTCCCTGCACACATAAACAAAATTATGCAGTCTTTCCAAAAGTCAAACAAGTAAGGTTTGGCTTTTTGGTTGAGAAAAATATTTTTTGCAGGAAATTTTTTTGTAAGAATCGAAGCCGTAAATAGAAAAGAGAGGTGAAAATCACTTGGTAAGATATAAATATATGATGGGGATATTTTTTGCTTGCCTTCTATTTACTTTATTTCTCTACCCGTACTTGCCGAATCATATAGCGGTACACTGGAACCAGCACGGTGAGCCAAATGAATTTGCAAAGAAGCAAGTTGTTATAGTATTTATTCCTTGTCTCATTATTTTTTTTCATGGCTTGATGCATATGATTTCACAATATGTATATAAGTTTAACAGGGATGATTATTTTGTTGTAATGAGATTTAAAAAGAATGTGACTTTATTTTTGTTGTTTATCCATATGCTCGTTCTTTTCATTAGTCTAGGAATCGTTATCCCATTTCAAATGGGCCTCACAATAGGAATTAGTGTATTCCTGTTTATGATTAGTAAAGGATTTAAAAAGAGTGGTAAAAAAGAGGAAGAACCGATAAAATTACAGAAAATACGTTTGTTTAGTCAACGTATTTTTCAAAGTATGGCGTGTATCATATTGATTTCGTTATTTTTGAAGCTTGAATGGGGATTTTACTTATTGGTTAGTGTCATTTGTTGTGGATCCATTTCTTTTATGTTTTGCATTTTGTACTCATATATACTAGAAAACTATGAAACATAAAAGGAGCCTTCCGTTAAGAAGACTCCTTTTCTATTTACTTCGTAATAAATTGTTGTGTCCAGTAGTTTCCATTTTCTACATAGCCAACACCGATGTGAGTGAAGTTTTTATTTAAAATGTTTGCACGGTGTCCTTCACTATTCATCCAGGCTTGTACAACTTCTTCTGGTGTACGTTGACCTTGTGCAATGTTTTCGCCTGCAGCTTTATAAGAAATACCAAACTTCTTCATCATATCAAATGGAGAACCATATGTTGGGCTGTTATGATCGAAGTAGTGATTTTTTTGCATATCTTCAGATTTAGTACGTGCTACTTTGCTTAGTTCAGTATCAACTTGTAATGCTGGTAAGCCTTGTTTTGCACGCTCAGCATTTGTTAATTCAACAACGCGTTGTTCAAATTCACTTAAAGAACCTTTTTTGTCTTCAGCTGGTTTATTTTCAGCTGGCTTTTGTGTGTCGTTTTGTGCTTTATTGTTTTCAGCTGGCTTTTGTGCTTCTGGTTTAGCTGTTTCAGCTGGTTTTTGTTCTACAGGCTGCGTAGTTTCCGGTGTAGTAGTTTCTGGTGTAGTAGGTGCAGTTGGTTCGTTAGGAATAGAGCAATTTGGTTGGAATTGTACTTGCTTCCATTGTGATAGAGATTGAATTCCCATAGATTGTAAGTATGCTTGCAATTCTTGTTGATTCATATGCTTCATAACAACTTTAGATTGCTGAATATTTTGAACTTTAATTGCAGATGGCTGAACTGTTGCAGCTTGTGCATCAAGAGATGATACTCCTAGTGTAAGTGCCGCTACCGCTGCGACAGATAATAGACCACGTTTTTTCATGATGTGTGTCCCCCTATATAAAAGTTTTGAACTGCTTTCAAACAGACTAATTTTTGATAGCCTGTCCGGCTGACAAATTCATCGTAGCATACAAAAGGCCGAAAAAAAGATGGAAAAAAATTCATAGACTATAAAATTTCCTATTTTATCCTATATTAAAATAAGAGATGAAATGGGAGAAAACTAGATTATAAGAGGAATTTTCAGCATTTTTCACTTTGCTTATAAAAGAGATTTTTTGGTTAGAATTACCTTTTTCAGAAATTGAGGAACCTATTATATCAAGGGTTTCTATGTTTTTTTGAGGAATATAATGGGTGATTTTTTACAAAGTTGTAATGTGTTTGTTGTTCTTTTTTATGAGATAGTAACATATTTTTAATCTTGTAGCGGATAAAAAAGCGGCTATCTCTTTACATAGAAGAAAGAGATAGCCGTTTTCGCATTGTTACATATATTACGAGTGATGTTCAATTGCTTCCAATAATAGATCTACAATATGAATGCCTCTCATTTTATGAGAAAGATGTTCACGCTCAATGCCAAGTTTCATTTGTAGTAAGCAACCTGGATTGGCAGTAACAATTGTTGTGGCATCTGTTTCATGCACACGTTCCATTTTATAATCCAAGAATTCCATAGATAATTCTGAATGAACAATATTATAAATACCAGCAGAGCCACAGCAACGATCTGCTTCTTTCATTTCACGATATGCCACACCTTGAATTGCTTGCAGTAGCATACGTGGCTGAGAAGATGTCCGCATCACGTTGCGCAAATGACAAGAATCTTGATACGTAATAATTTGCGGTGGAAGACGTAAATCAGTTCGTTTATGGAAGTCTAATTCTACTAAAATAGCTGTAATATCTTTTATTTTTACAACAAACTGTTTTGCACGCTCAGCCCATTCGGGATCATCTTTTAATAAGTGGTCATAATCTACGAGATATGCTCCGCAACCACCAGCATTTGTAATAATATAATCAATTTTTAGATCTTCAAAGGCTTGGATATTTCGTTTGGCAAGTTCTTTTGCCCCGCCTTTTTCACCAGCATGACCATGCAGAGCCCCGCAGCAGCTTTGTTCTTTTGGGATGACAATATCACAGCCAGCAAGCTGAAGGAGTTTCATTGTGGCGTTATTTGTTTCTAAAAATATTGTATCCATCAAACACCCCGTAAAGAAAGCAACTTGTTTTTTCTTGGTTGTTTCAGCTGGTAAAAATTCTGGGCGTTTCTTCATGTCTTTCATTTTTGGTACTTTTGGTAAGACAAGGTCCATTGTTGCAAGTGTTTCTGGGAATAACTTCATTATACCTGTTTTATGTGTGAATGTTTGTAAACCAGAGCGCTGATAAAATCCAATTAGTCCTGTTAATGTTCGCATGCGATTTTGATGAGGGAATAGACCTTCGAATACAACCTTACGAACAGTTTTGACTGGCATAGAAAATTTCTTATTTTGATTCATAATATCACGCGCTTCTTCTAATAAATGCCCGTAGTTTACCCCGGATGGACAAACAGGTTCACAAGCGCGGCAGCCAAGACAAACATTTAATGTATTTTCAACATCTTTATCTGGTTTAATTAAACCATCTACGACTCCCTTCATTAAGGCGATGCGACCTCGCGGGGAGTGTGACTCTTTATATCCAGATTGAATATAGGTAGGACAAGTTGGTAAGCAAAAACCACATCGCATACAGTTTAATAATTCGTCTTCACTAAGACGCTCTTTAAATTCTTTTTGAATCTGTTCTGTATGTAATGTTGTCATCGTTCAACCACCACTCTTTTACGAGAATCTTTGGCAAACATTTTTCCAGGATTCATAATGTTATGTGGGTCGAAAGCTTGCTTAATTCCTTGCATAGCAGCGATGCCCTCTTTACCTAATTTCAATTCTAAATAAGGAGCCTTCATGGCACCAACGCCATGTTCGCCTGTAATTGTACCACCAAGTTCAATTGCTTTTTGGAAAATCTCTGCAAAGGCTTGTTCAGCACGGTGCATTTCTTCTTTATTACGAGCATCTGTCATACAAGTTGGATGTAAGTTTCCGTCGCCAGCATGACCAAATGTACAAATAGAAATATCATATTTCTTTGCAATAGTATTAATCGCCTCAACCATTGGGGCAATTTGAGAACGTGGTACGGTTGCGTCTTCCAATATTGTTGTAGGTTTCAGTCTTGCTAATGCAGAGAGTGCACTACGGCGTGCTGTACGAAGTGCATCTGCTTCAGTTTCGTCTTTAGCGATGCGAACATCAACAGCATGCATGGAGCGACAAACATCAGCCATTTTCTCAATGTCACGGTTTACAACTTCAGGTGAACCATCTTGTTCAATTAAAAGAATGGCTTTAACATCGGTAGGTAAACCAATTTGTGCGAATTCCTCTACTACTTCAATTGTTGGTTGATCTAAAAATTCAAGCGTTGCTGGAATGATTTTATTGGCAATAATTGCAGAAACGGCGCGAGCGGCTTCATTGATATCTTGATATAATGCGAGCATGGTTTTCTTCGTTTCAGGCATTGGAACAAGTTTTAAAATTGCTTCTGTAACAACGCCAAGTGTACCTTCCGAACCAATAAATAAGCGAGTTAAATCATATCCAGCTACATCCTTGGCTAATTTACCGCCAGTACGAATAATATCGCCATTTGGCAAGACAATCTCAAGCCCCATAACATAGTCTCGAGTTACACCGTATTTTAGACCGCGTAAGCCACCGGAATTTTCATTGATATTACCACCGATTGTAGAAATTTTCATGGAGCTTGGATCTGGTGGATAAAATAGCCCTTTTTCCTCTGCGGCTTTAATAATATCAAGTGTAATTACGCCAGCTTGCACAGTAATTGTTAAATTTTCTTCATCTATTTCTAAAATATGATTCATATGGCGGAAGATAAGAACGATTCCGCCTTCAAGTGGACATGTTCCTGCACATAGGTTGGTACCAGAACCACGAACGTACACAGGAACTTTATGGGTGTTACATACTTTTAAGACTTCAGCTACTTCATTTGTATTACGTGGTGCAATGACCGCATCAGGCATCGCTTGGAAGTTTGGCGTTGCATCATAACTATACGTTAAACGCCCCATGTTGGATGTATCTACATTATCTTGACCAACAATGGATACGAATGAATCGATAATACGCTGTTCTAACATTAGAAATCCCCCTCAAACTGTTAACTTGTTATCCTATTTATAAGAGTTTGACCTTGTGATATAAAACGAACCTTCATCTCAAGTTGCTTTTATTGTCCGTGAATATATAAATCCATTTTGATTTTTCAACATATAAGTCGTTACTCCAAAGAATAACTCGTTTTTTCTCTTTGTTTTAACTTGACATGGGGCGGGAAAGGGATCTGACCGCTTCTATGCATAGCTGGATGCTCTCTCCCACTTAAAAAGAAAGGTTTTATGTTGGTTTTTCAAATTGTACTTATTATATACCGATGAAAGAACATAAGGATAAAAGCGTTGTAACAGTGTTTTCATTATAATCATAAAAAAGTAGGGGACTTCTTTCTATGGATGAATGACTGAAAATTGATTGATTTTTCCATCTTTTTTTGTGTGATTATCCAATAAGAGGAGGGCGAAATATAAAACGATTAAATCTTTAAAATGTTTTGGGTTAAGTCCTGTATATTCTTCGATTTTGTTGAGTCTGTAATGCAATGTATTAATATGAATGTGCAATCTTTCTGCTGTTTGTTTATATGATTGATTATGATCAATAAATAAGCGTAGCGTTTGCATGAGTTCAGTTGCAGATAATAAGTTATAAATCGTGCGTTTCAGAAATTCTGTACGGGTTTCAGCAGTAATATCTTGTAAACACATTTCTAAACGTAAATCTTCATTAAATATAATACCTTTTGTTTCAAAAGCAACTGAAAGAGCACGTAATGCTTGTTCATAGGATATATGCATTTCGCTTGGCATAACAGTTTGCCCAATACCGATATATAGTGTAATAGGGAATAAAGTTTCACAATCTTGCTTTAATCGTTTTAAAAATTGAAAGGACTTCGTTTTTGACTCCATTGTCGTAAATAAAATAAAACGGTCATTTCCCCAGCGTACAAATAGTTCCTCCTTCGTTAGCAGGTTCCGAATATGTTGCCAAATTTTACGTTGCAGCATCGTGTCATCTTGATCAAAGGAAAATAAAATGAGTTGTTTCTTCTTATATAAATCGATGCCCAGTGTTTTCGCACGATCTAGAAAACTAGGGGACCAATCATTACTTTGAAGCCAATCAAAAACAAATGCTTCATATGAACGTTGCTCAAGTTCTAGTTGTTCTAGAAAATAATTTTCATGAATTAATAATTCGGTCATTTTTCTTAATATTTCTCCATACTGTGAAATATTTTCGGGTTCTCCCGTTATACCGATCACACCGATTACTTCATCATGGAACAGAAGCGGAAGATTCATTCCAGCTTTTACCCCTTGTAAATGCTGTTCATCTTCCTTTGTAATAATGACTGTTTTCTTTTGCTTTGCACAACGAAGAGCACCTTCATGAAATTGTCCAATTCGTTCAGTGTCTGTACTTGCAATAATTGTCCCTTGTATATCAATAATAATGATGTTCTCTGTAATTAGCCTTCGAACTTCACGTACAATTTTATTTGCTAAATCAGGAAAAAGCATAATTTGCACACCTCTATTTCTGTTTGTTGTACATTATATATGTAGTTTCATTAAGATAGGAAGATTTCACACTTTCCTCACAAATATTTGCTATTTTACAATTATAACGAAATCATCTAAAGATGGAGGGAATCTTTTGAAGAAGTACGTTTTTCTTCTATGTTTTTTGTTTCTGTTAGCAGGGTGTCAGGGAAATTCATATACACCGATTGCTAAAAATAAAAGTATACTTATAACGACAAATATTAAAGAAGGTAGCGTTAGTTTTATTGATAAAAAGTCGAAAAAGACATTAACAACATGGGAATTAAAAGAACCAATTACAGGAATTGCGATGCTTCCGAATGGAGAAGACATGCTTGTATATGGTAAGCAATTAGAATATGTATATATATACTCGTTAACAGAAGGAAAACAAATGAAAAAATGGAAGACAGGAAAAGGAATTACAAATGTCGTCGTATCAAATGATGGAAAACAATTATTTTTCGCCGATCAGAATGAACAAAAAGTACGATTCTTTACGATAAACGGGAAAGAGATAGGAAGTGTTTCGGTAGGAAAAGGTCCGTTAACAATGGTGCAGCATGAGAAACGATTATATGTATTAAACTTTTATGATACACAGCTATCTACAATTGATTTAGAGAAAAAGCAAGTTATACAATCTTTTATGGTGCCACCAGCATCAACAGGAGCAATGGTCAGCGCTGATGGTAAGGAAATATGGATTGGTGGACATGGTGATGGAAAACAAGTGAATGAGAAAGTATTAGTATATTCTTTAAGTAATGGAGAGATGATACGTTCTTTACATGCACCATTTATGCCGGTTAGTATTGCAGGTGATGAAAAATTTGTGTACGCCTTAAGTCATGGATCAAATATGCTCAGAAAGTTTGATGCTCATACTTATCAAGAAGTAGGGGCGATAGAAGTCGGATCTAACCCATTTGCTTTTTTGAAAAGCGGAAAAGAAGGTTATGTAGCCAGCTATGATAGTAATGAAGTGTATGTCATTGATATACAGGATATGAAAGTAAAACAAACGATTGCAGTTGGAAAGGGACCATTCCAACTTGTGCAGCGAGAAGGGAGAGGGAAATGAATAAATATAAAGTGTTACTTGTGGATGACGAAAGTGATATGAGGCAGCTTGTCGGCATGTATTTAGATAACTTTGGGTATGAATGGGGAGAAGCTGAAAATGGAAAGGAAGCTCTTCAGAAGTTAGAGACAAATCATTATGATTTCGTCGTTTTGGATATTATGATGCCGGAGATGGACGGGATTTCAGTCTGTAAAGAAATTAGGAAAACATCAGATGTTCCCATTATTTTTTTAACTGCAAAAGGTGAAGAATGGAACCGCGTGAATGGTTTACGAATGGGGGCAGACGATTATATTGTGAAGCCGTTTAGTCCAGGAGAACTCATTGCTCGTATGGAAGCTGTATTAAGGCGATATACAAAGCAAGAACAACAAGAGGAGCTTCAGTTTGGTCCCATTCTAATTAATGAAAAAAGCAGACGGATTGAGACGAACGGTGAGACAATTTCTCTTACGGTAAAAGAGTTTGATTTACTATACTTTCTTTGCCAGCATCATGGACAAGTGTTTAGCCGGGAGCAATTGCTTGAAAAAGTATGGGGATATGATTACGCAGGAAGTACAAGAACGGTAGATACACATGTGAAAACGATGCGCTTAAAGCTTGGAGAAAGTGGAAACTACATTCAAACCGTTTGGGGTGTAGGCTATAAATTTGAGGTGTAATATGTTTACGATGGTACAAAAGCTTTGGCTTACAGTAGTATGTGCAGTATGTGTAACAGTTTCTTTTCTTTATTTCGTGTCTTTATATTCATATGAAAAGTTATATGTTCAAAATATTGAAGATTCATTAGTAATGGAAGGAAAAAGACTCGTATCACAATATGACAAACAAGAAGGTGTCTCAGCATTCGAGGAAAAAGTGAAGGCGTTTGATCGTATTGCGAGTGCAGATATACTTTTCGTGAGTAATCCACGTGATTTAAGTGCATGTTTACCTTTTGATGTACATTATCATTCTCTCATTAGTGAAAATGATAGGCAGGCATTATTAGATGGGAAGACAGTTACAAAGGTAGGATTTGAAGAACACTTTCAGCGCAAGATTATGGGCGTGGTCATTCCTGTTTTAGAAGAAAAAAAGTTAGTTGGGATTGTATACTCGTATATTCCGCTAAAGAGTATTAAAGATTTAATATTTGATATGGGACTTATTTTAGCACCATTGGCTCTTTGCATGATGATACTTACAATATGGATTGGCCGAAAAATTATTATTGCAATTACAAAGCCGCTCTCACAAATGGAACGAGTGGCAAATCATATGGCAACGGGAGATTTTTCTGAGCGTATTACAATTTCATCTGAGGATGAAATTGGTCGTTTAGGAAAAGCATTTAATAAAATGGCAACTTCATTGGAGGCCGAAGATGCAAAACGCAAGGAATTTTTAGCGAATGTTTCGCATGAACTTCGGACACCGCTTAGTTATATTAAGGGGTATAGCGAAGCAATCTTAGATGGTGTGGCAAAGGGACAACAACAATCGAAATTTACGCAGCTCATTCATAAAGAAGCGGGGCGTATGCAGCGGCTTGTACATGATTTATTAGATTTAGCACAGCTAGAAGGAGAGCATTTTCCGTTAAAAAAACAACCGATTGTGTTTGCTCAGCTTATTGAAGATGTATTGGAAACGTATGAATTGAAATGTACAGAAAAACAACTGCATATTTCAATGGATCTTGATCCAGATATTATTGTAATGATTGATGAGGATCGAATGCAGCAAGTACTTCATAACTTGTTAGATAATGCGATACGTTATACAAATCCAGATGGGCATATTGTAATAAAACTAGAGAAAAAAGATACGTATTGTGAATTGAGAATACAGGATACGGGAATTGGAATTGATCCGGAACATTTTGAACAGCTTGGTGAAAGGTTCTACCGAGTAGATAAAGCAAGAAGTCGTCAGCATGGAGGAACCGGTCTAGGGCTTGCGATTGTAAAACAAATTGTGCATATTCATGATGGAGAATGGCGAATTGAAAGTGAAAAAGGGAAAGGGACAACGGTTATCATACAATTACAGATAGAGTGAAACTTTAGTTAGTGCAGGGCATTCCTCACCAACTGGGATAAATGAAGAAGAAAGCATGTTCTAGTCTAGAATATGCTTTTTCTTATAAGGGAAATCATTATGGAATAAGCAAGGAGGATGTAGGGAGAAAAATTATAAATCAATTGTTAATGGAGATAATATCCATTAATCTCCACCATATAACAAAAAATTGACGGTTTTATGAACAAAACATTTGTACTTCTTACCAATTCGTTCTAAAATAGGTATGGATGCTATGTTTTTATAAATCGTTTTAACTGTTGTTTGGATGATACTGGGGTGATTTAACTGGAATACAAATCTATTAAACCGAAAAAAATTTACGAAGAGGTATCTGAAGCCATTTTAACAATGATAAAAAATGGTACATTAAAACCTGGTGACAAACTTCTTCCTGTTCATCAATTAGCTGAGCAGTTTCAAGTTGGCAGATCTGCAGTTCGTGAAGCGCTGAGTGCTTTGCGAGCAATGGGCTTAATTGAAATGAAACAAGGAGAAGGGACATATGTGAAGAGCTTTGATTCTTCAGCATTGACAAAATCGTTAAATCATACATTGTTAATAAAGAAGGAAGATATTTTAAATTTATTGGAAGTGCGAAAAGTGCTTGAAGTGGGGGCAGTTCGAGCAGCTGCAGCGAAGCGTACGGAAGGTAATTTACAAAATATGAAGCGTTGGTTAGATGAAATGGCAAAAGGCATGGGAGATGAAAAAGCTGGTGAAAAAGCAGATTTTCATTTTCACATGGGGATTGCAGAATCTTCACATAATAATATCTTACTTGAACTTATGAATCATGTTTCAGAGATGATTGCTGAAACAATTGGTGAGTCAAGACGCATTATTTTATATGGTGAACAAACGACAGCAGAACGACTTTTAGAAGAGCATCAAGCTATTTATGATGCGGTATTGAAGCAAGATATAGAGTCTGCACAGCAAGCAATGCTAAATCATTTAACAAATGTAGAACATATTGTCACAGGTAGAAGAGATATAAATTCGTGATTTAGTCTTTCGAAAATTCAGTTTTCTGATAAAATAGAGAAAGATTGAGGAAGCGTTTTCTTTAGAAAAGGGAAGAATCAGGCGGAATTGGATGCCTTGCTTCTTCTTTTCCTAGTCATCTGATGACCATATGAATATTGGCGAAGTTGTAATGAGGGGGAATTATAATTATGAAAGTTACTTTGTTTGTTACTTGCTTAGTCGATATGTTTGAAACAAACGTCGGTAAAGCAACAGTTGAAGTGTTGGAGCGTTTAGGTTGTGAAATCGAATTTCCAGAAGCGCAGGTTTGCTGTGGTCAACCAGCTTATAATAGCGGCCATGTAGAAGCAGCAAAAGAAGCGATGAAACACATGATTGAAACTTTTGAAAATGCGGAATACATCGTTACGCCATCTGGTTCTTGTGCGACAATGTTTCATGAGTATCCACACGTTTTTAAAGATGATCCAAAATGGGCAGCACGTGCGCAAAAAGTAGCAGATAAAACATATGAATTAACACAATTTATTGTAGATGTGTTAAAAGTTACAGATGTTGGAGCTAGCTTAGAAGGAACAGCAACTGTTCATAAATCTTGTCACATGACACGCATGCTTGGAGTAACAGAAGCGCCAGGGATTTTACTATCAAATGTAAAAGGATTAACTGTAAAAGAACTACCAAATGTACAAAATTGTTGTGGTTTTGGGGGAACGTTTTCAGTTAAGATGACACCAATTTCTGAGCAAATGGTTGATGAGAAAGTTGATAGTGTGATGGAAACCGGTGCAGATTATTTAATCGGTGCTGACTGTGGGTGTTTGTTAAACATTGGCGGACGTATTGAACGTTTAGGTAAAAAAGTAAAAGTAATGCATATTGCTGAGGTACTGAATAGCCGCTCATAAAGGGGGAACATAAGCTATGTCTATGAAAATCAGTGAGAAAAAATTTAATGATCGTGTTGGCGATGGAATTCAAGATTCGTTTATGCGCGGAGCAGTATCTTCTGCACAAACGCGTTTATATACAAATCGATTAAAAGCAGCAGATGAATTAGGAAACTGGGAAGAGTGGCGTGAACTTGGTGAACAAATTCGTCAGCATACGCTGGAAAATCTAGATTATTATTTGATGCAACTGAGTGAAAATGTATCAAAAAGAGGCGGGCATGTTTTCTTTGCGAAAACAAAAGAAGAAGCCGCACAATATATTCAAGAAGTAGCGAAAAAGAAGCAAGCGAAAAAAGTTGTGAAATCGAAATCGATGGTAACTGAAGAAATTAGTATGAATCATGCGCTTGAAGAAATTGGTTGCGAAGTTGTTGAGAGTGACTTAGGAGAATATATTTTACAAGTGGATAATGATCCACCATCTCACATTGTTGCACCAGCACTTCATAAAAATAAAACGCAAATTCGGGATGTATTTAAAGAAAAATTAGGATATGAAAACTCTGATGATCCATATGAAATGACGAAGTTTGTTCGTAAGCACCTTCGCAAAAAATTTATGGATGCTGAAATCGGGGTAACAGGCTGTAACTTTGCAGTTGCAAATACTGGTTCTCTTTGTTTAGTAACAAATGAGGGGAACGCAGATCTCGTTATGTCTATTCCAAAAACACAAATTGCGGTAATGGGTATGGAACGTATGGTTCCAACGATGGAAGAACTTGATGTTTTAGTTGGTTTACTATGCCGTAGTGCGGTAGGTCAAAAACTAACGAGTTATGTAACAGTAGCTGGCCCGATTCAAGAAGAAGAGGTAGATGGACCTGAGGAATTCCATTTAGTTGTTGTAGATAATGGACGCTCTGAAATTTTAGGTTCAGAATTCCGTCAAGTTTTACAATGTATTCGTTGTGCAGCATGTATTAATGTGTGTCCTGTATATCGTCATGTTGGTGGACATTCTTACGGATCAATTTACCCAGGACCAATTGGAGCTGTGTTAACACCACTTTTAGGTGGTTATGATGATTATAAAGAACTTCCATATGCATCTAGTCTGTGCGGGGCATGTACAGAAGCATGTCCAGTGAAAATTCCATTGCATGACTTGTTACTAAAACATCGTCAGGTCATTGTTGAGAAAGAAGGACGTGCACCACTTGCAGAAAAACTAGCAATGAAGATGTTTAGTATGGGTGCTTCTTCAGCAGCTTTATATAAAATGGGTTCTAAAATGGCTCCAGCCGCAATGAGTCCATTTACATCTGGTAATCGTGTATCGAAAGGTGTAGGACCACTGAAAAATTGGACGGATATTCGTGAGTTCCCAGCCCCAAGTAAAGAAAGATTCCGTGATTGGTATAAAGATCATAAGAAAGGCGGGAATAACTGATGACAGGGACAATTCAAAACCGTGATTCCTTTCTAGAAAATATTGCGAAAGAGCTTGGACGTGAGCAGAGAACAGAAGGTGTAAAGCGCCCGGTATGGAAAAATAATATAAATGTAGAAACGTTAAAAGATTATTCAGAAGAAGAATTGCTAGAAGTGTTTAAAAAGCAATGTACAAACATTCATACGACTGTCATTGAAACGACAAAGAATGATTTAAGTGCAACGATTCAAAAAGTAATTACTGAAAATGGCGGCGGACCTATTCTGTTATCGGAAGACAAGCGTTTTGAAGCGTACGGTTTGACATCGTTATTTACGGAAGAACTTCCAAGTCAAAATGTTGAAGTGAACATTTGGAACTCAGAAAAAAAAGAAGAAAATGTTCGCTTAGCTGAAAAAGCGAATATTGGGATTGCATTTAGTGATTATACGTTAGCAGAATCCGGTACGATTGTTGTACAGAGTCATAAAGGCCAAGGGCGTTCTCTACACTTCCTACCTACTGTGTATGTTGCTATTATTCCTCGTGAAACAATTGTACCTCGTATTACACAAGCGGTTCAGGATATGAATTCACGTGTAGAGAATGGGGAAGAAGTTGCATCTTGTATTAACTTTATAACAGGCCCAAGTAACTCAGCTGATATTGAAATGAATCTTGTTGTCGGTGTACATGGACCATTAAAAGCATTTTATTTTGTAGTATAAATGAAGAAACAGGCCTTATAAGGGCCTGTTTTTTTATGGAGAAAGACGAATTTTTGAAAATACAATGTGTTACTTTTTCTTGTTATACTAGACGCGAAAGGAGAGAATAGAATGCTATTTTATGTATATGCTTTTCTCACTGGTTTGATATTAGGCTCTTTCTATCACGTTGTTGCGTATCGTATTCCGCTCGGTTATTCCATCATAAAACCACGATCACATTGTTCTCATTGTTCCCATGTATTACAATTAAAAGAGTTAATCCCCATTTTATCATTTTGTATTCAAAAAGGACGGTGCACGCACTGTCATATAAAAATCTCATATTTTCATCCATTATTTGAAGGTGTTGCCGGAGTATTGTTTCTTCTTACAGCGGTTTTTGTTGGGGCTAATGAGCAGCTTATTATCGCATGGACGCTGTTATCACTTCTTCTTATTGTTTCTATTACAGATCTTCTTTATATGGTCATTCCAAATCAAATTTTATTCTTTTTTGCAGGACTATTTCTAATCGAACGATTTTTTATACAGCCGTGGCTATGGTGGGATGGATTGTTAGGAGCAATGGTTATGTTTATGCCCTTATATATCATTCAAGCTATTTATCCACAAGGAATCGGAGGAGGGGATGTGAAATTATTTATTTTACTTGGTTTTGTCGTTGGAACAAAAGTGATATTATTATCACTTTGTTTCTCATCATTATTTGGTCTTTGTTTTCTTATCATTTCGATTGCCCTAAAACGTATGACATATAATGAACCACTTCCTTTTGCGCCTTTTATTGCACTTGGTACAATATGTACATATAGTATGTAGAATGTATTTTTGGATGACCAAAGACCGTGTCCAGCTGGTTTTATACTAGCGACGATAGTCGAACAAGCGCTGGATCTCATTCGAAATCATAAGGTACATACGTTATCGCTCGATTATAATATGGGATTTCGTCAGAGAAATGGGTTGTTTTTCGTAGATGTATTTTGTAAGGAACGATTACATGTGGAGGAAATTCATTTTCATACGAATGATACGATAGGACAACGTTATATGTTAGATTGGATACAAAAAGGAAAAGAGTCTGGAGAAATTTTTTCATCTATTATAATTAAATGTGTTGGCAGTTACTAAAAAAGCAAGCATTCCAATCGATTTGGAATGCTTGCTCAATGAAAGGACGGGCAGTAAACCCCAGATTGGTTCAACTTACTCACAAGAGGAAGTTGAACTTTATTTTACATGTGCTGGCAATGGAATAATTTCTTCAGTTTGTTCAGAATCAATTTCTGGTTTTGTAGATTTTGTTTCGTTTTTTGTTAAATAATGATAAACCATACCAACAAATACAGATCCACCAACTATGTTACCGATTGTAGCTGGAATTAAGTTATGAATTGCACCTGCAAAAGAAACTGTATCAGGATGTGGAACAAGTAAAGCAATTGAAAATATGGATAGATTTGCGATGCTATGTTCATATCCTGACATGAAGAAAGTAAATACAGTTAAAAATATCATAAGGAGTTTAGCTGTATCTCCTTTTACTTGAGATGGAAGGAAACATGCAAGACAAACGAGCCAGTTACATAAAATAGCTTTGAAAAATATGTGCATTGTTGATGCGCCCATCTTTGTTGTGGCAACTTCATTTAATAAGTGATTGTGACTTATTGTTTCAAAAATACCAGTTGCATAAAAGAGTAATGCGAAAAATACTGCTCCTACTAAGTTTCCTACATAACAAGCACCCCAGTTGCGAAGTGTATCGATAACAGTTGTTTCTTTACGTAAAGTTGCAACGGTGAAATACATTGTATTTCCTGTAAATAATTCAGCTCCGCCAAATATAATTAAAATAAGTGCAATTCCAAAAAAGATAGAGAATGCAAAATATGTTGCGGGTGAATGTGCATCATGAAAGAAATTTCCTAATTTAGAACATAGTACAATAACAAAACCCATATAGACACCAGCTAGCGCTGCCCGAAGGAAATATTGCATTGGATTGTTATCTAACATTTTTTTCTTTTTCTTTGCGAGCTGTACTAGGTAATCTACTCCTTGTTCTAGCATAAATCATTACGCTCCTTCAATAAATCATTTATAAATATTCTTTATATGAATAAAGTACACTTAGTTGCTTTTAGTTTCAATAAGATTGTTCATTTTTTCACAAAAAGGACATATCTTAATTTTAAAAGCGTTAACATATTACGGTATAATATCGTATATTACTGAATATTGAGATAATTTAATGCGAGAGCGTGAAACTTTAGGTCTTCTGTTTTTGAACAGGAAGTGTACTAAGTAGTGAGAGAAAGAAAAAAGCGCTGTTGTTACAGCGCTTTTTCATCGAAATTCTTTTGTGCTTTTTGATTTTCTGTATCTTTAGATAAGAACCAACCACCCATTGCAATTCCGATTAATACAAGCCAGAATGTAATTTTCCATGGAGCAGATTCTGGGAATCCGTGTGGAATTACGCCTAGGGCTGGGTGTGCTAATGTATAAACCGCTAGTTTTACACCAACCCAACCAACGATTAAGAAAGCGGCTGTTTCTAAACCTGGCTTGCGTTTTAATAATTGTACGAAAGCAGATGCAGCAAATCGCATAATGATTAAACCAATTAGACCACCTACAAAAATAACAAGGAATTGCCCTGTATCGAGGCTACCGATTGTACCTAAACCTGTTTTAGGTAAAGTCATTGCTAATGCGACAGCCGCTAAAATAGAGTCCACTGCGAAGGCGATATCAGCAACTTCCACTTTGAATACAGTCCACCAAAAATTTTCTTGTTTTTTCTTTGTTTCTTTTTCTTCTGTTTCTTCATGTGCATTCTTTTTGACGTATGTTTTAAATAAATGGTTACCAGCGATAAACATGAGGTAAATTGCACCTATTGCTTGCACTTGCCATACGTCGACTAAGAAAGAAATCATAAACAATGATCCAAATCGGAAAATAAAAGCTCCTGCTAATCCATAAAATAATGCTTTTTTTCGTTTTTCTTCTGGTAAATGTTTAACCATGATTGCAAGGACAAGTGCGTTATCCGCTGCTAGAATCCCCTCTAGTGCAATTAAAATAAGTAATACCCAACCATACTGTAGTAATAATGATACATCCATGTACATTCTCCTCTCATTTGTGTTTAAACAAGTGAAGAAGTTTCTCCACTGTTTTGTTTTCTCATACTCCTGCCTATCGGCGGTGGAAGGAATTGGAAAAGAATGCAAAAAAGACCTCTGCCGTTGATAGGCAAAGGTCTTGCTAGACATATGTAATAAAAATGCCAACAAAGCCGGAAGAACTAAGTTCTACGTAATGACGACTTTGTTTCCAAGAATAAATTCTTGGACGCTACTCCCCTTTGGAGATATGTTATTGTATTTTTATTATATAGATAATAAAAATGGTTGTCAACCCGTTAAAATATCTTCATTTGGATATTTTATTTTTCTTTGTTTTTTACGAGCAAAAGAAAATGCTAACGTTAACGGACCCATTTTCCCAAAAAACATCATAAATACAATGATTATTTTTCCGATTATTGTTAAATGCGGAGTAAGCCCCATGCTTAGGCCAACGGTTCCAAATGCTGAAAACACTTCAAATGCACTCATTAATAGAGGGACTTGTTCTGTAATACTTAAAATTAAAATGGAAAAGAAGATAAATAAAATTGAAATGACTGTAATTGTCAATGCCTTGACGATAAGGGCATCTTTAATGGATTTTTTGAAAATGACAATATCATCTTGCTCTCGCAAAAATTTTACTACGCCTAATAACATAATTAAAAAAGTTGTTAATTTAATACCTCCACCTGTCGAAGCACTGCCAGCCCCAATGAACATGAGGAGCATCATTAATAAAAGAGAAGGTTTTGATAATTGCGCTATGTCAACGGTATTAAAACCAGCTGTACGTGTAGAAATAGCTTGAAAATAAGCAGCCATTCCTTCTTCAAATGGTGTAAAGCCTTTCATAGAAATAGGGTTATCAAATTCAAATATCAAAATTAAAATCGTAGCACCTATATTTACAATAAGGGTAGAAGAGAGCATAAGCTTAGAGTGTAAGGTAAGGTTTTTAAAATTTTTTTTTCGTTTTATATCTACTATGACTGTGAAACCTATTCCTCCTAAAATGATGAGAGAAGAAATGACTATATTGACGAGAATGCTATGTGAGTGAGACATTAAATTATCAGTCCAAAGAGAAAAACCTGCGTTGTTAAATGCCGAAATGGCATGAAAGAAACTATAATATAGTCCATGAGAAACACCGTATTTTGGAATCCATTCAAAAGCAAGAAGAAGGGTAGCGAAACATTCAACAGTAAAAGAAAATAGAAATAATGATTTCGCAAGGCGGATAACGCCCCCGATGTTCGTCTGGTTTAATGCTTGTTGTAGTAAAATCCGATTTTGGAGACCGATTTTTCTCCCGAGCATAATTGCGATTAATATAGCGAAGCTCATAATGCCAAGACCGCCAACTTGTATGAGTGTTAAAATGACAAGTTGGCCAAACAAGGTGAATATTTTTCCAGTATCAACAACACCGAGTCCCGTAACTGTAAATGCAGAAACGGTTGTAAATAAGGCATCTAGCCAAGAAATAGAAGCTGTAGTAGCGATGGGAAGTTTTAATAGGCATGTTCCGATAATGGATAGCGTAATAAAAGATAAAGTGAGTACACGGGGTGGACTCATTCCGATGTTAATCCGTTTCATATCGTACATCTTTCCTTTCGGTTTGCTTTTTGTAGTATGTGAAAAAGGATTGCAATGTATGTTGAAAAGGAAAGGGGACAGATTGTATCTGCCCCCAGAAGCCATTGTTTATAAGATTATCCACGTAATTGTTGTTGAGCTAAAGAAACAAGACGTTTTGTTACTTCGCCACCAACAGATCCATTAGAACGAGATGCTGTATTAGATCCTAAACTTACACCAAATTCTTGTGCGATTTCATATTTAAATTGTTCAAGTGCTTGCTCGACACCAGGAACGAGTAATTTATTTGTTCTTGCCATTGTTAGACACATCCTTATTTAAAATCCAGTTTATTTTGTTTTGAATCATTTGCTGTATAAACTGGTACTGTTATTGTGTGTGTTATAGGTCTACTCATACACGGAAGTAATCGGAGGGATTAGAACTTCTTGGATATAAAAAAAGAGTAGCAAATTAGCTACTCTTTTTTTAGTATAGTTGCTGTTCCTTCAACAACTATGTTATTTAATTGATTATATATATTTGTTTGCAACGTAATAATTTTTTTATCATCACGTTTTTGGATAACCTCTACGACTACACGCAATGTATCGCCGATTTTTACAGGTGCACGAAATGAAACATTTTGCGATAAATAAATTGTGTTTTTTCCGGGTAATTTTGTTCCAAGAATGGTAGAAATAAAGCTTGAAACAAGCATACCATGTGCAATACGTTCTTTGAATATTGTTGTTTTTGCAAAAGAATCTAGAATATGAATAGGATTTACATCTCCAGTTAGTTTTGCAAAATTGATGATATCTTCATTCGTAATTGTTTTTGTTAGCGATGCTTGATCACCAACTTGAATCTCATCGTAATGAAGCTCCTTAACAGCTTGTGCTTCTTGAAATGGATTCATGTTTTCCTCCTTTTTTTCCATGTTGAAAAATGTAAGCCATCTTGATGTAATGGGAGGAAGAAAGAGTTTCGTTTGTTCGGGAGTAAGCTTCCACATTTTTCTTACTTGATGGAAGTGAATAGATTTTTTGAATTTTCCTCGAACTTTTTTACGAGTTCCAGTTGTGTGGATTTGAACTCTTCCAAAAAACCTTCTAGTTGTTTTTGCACCTCGTCACGTTGAAGTTGTTGCTGTTCGATAAATTGTTTTGTTGTTTCTTCAAATTGACCACTTGTTTGAGTAAGAATAGACAAAGATGTTTTTGTAGGAGAGACGGTAAGCTGATGGATATGATTGGAAAGTTCATCCCATTTGTCTTGCCATTCATTAATTTGATCGTCTAAGGAGTTACCTGTAAATTGTTTTACGTATTCTGTATATTGGCTGTTCAATTGAGCAGTGAATTGTTGTAGTTCTTTTTCAAGTTCGTCAACTCCTGCTGTTAATTTATGCAAAGCATCTTGTTGTTGTTTTAATGTTTCTAAAGTAAGTTGCTCTAATTGTTTCCCTGCTGAAGAGAAAAGGGAAAGAGAATGTGACCAATTTTTCCAAAATGCATCGACAAGTTCGTATGGTTTAGTTTCCATGGTTTGACCTCCAAATGTTTTTTTACATATTGTGAACGCAGATTATTCTGCTGTACCACCAGGTGAAGATGAAGAGTTTTTTTCATCCTTTTCTGGAGAAGTAGAAAATGGAAAGAAAGCGTTGGTGTATAACGTAAAAAATGTCCGCAGCATATTTTGATAATGTTCAAAAGAGGTCGCGCATGTTGCTAAATACTGCTCTCCATATTCTGTTAAAGAATAAATTCGTTTTGCTGGCCCTCCTTCACTTGTATCCCAAGTAGAAGAAATAAGGTTTTCTTTTTCTAATTTGCGCAAGGTACGATAAACATTGCCTTGGTCAACAGAAGAAAAGCCGATGTCCATTAGCATTTGAATCAGTTTGTAACCGTGAAGACTCCAGTCTTTTAGACAGAGAAGTAAGAAGGGAACTAAGAAGTTTTTTGGCATGGAGTTTGGTTGTTTCGCTTGGCTTTTTTCCAAACTTTCTTGTTGTTCTGGTTCATTCTGTAGCATGATTGTGCATCACCTCATGAATCAGTTAGATGGAATTTTTTGCTTATAAGTGCAATTTACACTTATCTGTTTTTAAAGTCAATACATTTGTTAGAATATAGAAAAAAATAAAATACAGACTTGAACTTTTTTTCAGAATATTGGAAAATAGTGAATAGGTTGAATTGTTTCAAATACGAATAAAGGAGTGTAGGAGAAGTGATTGATCAAAAGTTTGATCCACTACAAACATGGAAAGAAGTGTATGAACAGACCGAAACATTTTGGGGAAAAGCGCTCAATGAAACAATCAAAACAGAAGAGTATTCTGCTTGGATGGGAAGCGTTCTAGATTTGAACTTGTTTTATCAGAAGATGTTAAATGATGCAACAAAGGGCTATTTAGAAAAAGTGAACATGCCAACTCAAGAAGATATTGCAAGAGTAGCTACGCTTGTTATTAACTTAGAAAATAAAGTTGACAACATCGAAGAGTTTTTGGAAGAGAAAGCAGATTCTTTAGAACAACCTCCTACGCTAAAACGTGATGTAATTAAAGTGAAACAAGATATGCGAACATTAGAAAATAAAATGGATAAGATTTTAGAACTGCTTGAAAAGCAAAATGAAGTATTAGCAAAATTGCAAGAGCCTGCAAAAGAAGAAGTAAAAGCACCGGTGAAACCGGAAAATAAAAAGTAATCCCCACCTTACCGCCGGGCTCTTGCCCGTCACGCGCTTGAAGATGGGGACTTCTTTCGGAAATACGTTAAATGTTTCAAAAAGGGGAGAAAGAATCTCTTTTTAAGACAGCATAAACGGCGAAAACATATTATATATGGGACTTCGTTATACGAGTGCCAAATTGATTCATTAATTATCGTTCACAAATGAATAAGGGGGAAAAGAAATGGTTCAATTAAATGGTAAAGTAGCAATCGTAACAGGCGGAGCAAAAGGGATTGGAAAAGCGATTACAGAAGCGTTAGCAAAAGAAGGCGCAAAAGTTGTTATTAACTACAATAGCAGTAAAGAAGCAGCTGAAAATCTAGTAAATGAGTTAGGAACAAAAGGACATGATGTGTATGCAGTTCAAGCAGATGTGTCGAAACTAGAGGATGCAAAACGCCTTGTAGATGAAGCTGTGAATCATTTTGGTAAGGTTGATATTCTTGTCAATAATGCTGGTATTACAAGAGATCGTACATTCAAAAAGTTAAATCGAGAAGATTGGGACCGCGTAATCGATGTGAATTTAAGTAGTGTGTTTAATACAACAAGTGCAGCACTTCCTTACATAACAGAATCTGAAGAAGGAAGAATTATTAGCATTTCCTCTATTATTGGGCAAGCTGGTGGGTTCGGCCAAACAAACTACTCAGCAGCAAAAGCAGGTATGCTAGGGTTTACAAAATCATTAGCATTAGAGCTTGCGAGAACGAATGTAACAGTAAATGCAATTTGCCCAGGATTTATTGATACAGAAATGGTAGCAGAAGTACCGGAAGATGTTCGTCAAAAAATCGTTTCTAAGATTCCAAAGAAACGTTTCGGACAAGCAGATGAAATTGCAAAAGGTGTTGTATACCTGTGCCGTGATGGAGCGTATATCACAGGGCAGCAACTAAATATTAACGGCGGATTATATATGTAATGAAGTAAGAAGAAAGTGCATATCCATAGCAGGAGTGCACTTCTTTCTTGAAGAAGGAAATCAATCAAAAAGGAGATAGAAAAATGACTACATTCGTAACAGAATGGGAAAAACAATTGGAATTATACCCAGAAGAATATCGAAAAGCATATCGTCGTTTTAAAAGAGCGAGTCAAGTTCTACTACGTGAACCAGAACCACAAGTTGGTTTAACGCCAAAAGAGGTTATTTGGACTAAAAATAAAACGAAGCTTTATCGTTACATTCCAAAACAAGAAAAAACACACGGAGTTCCAATTTTATTGATTTATGCGTTAATCAATAAGCCATATATTATGGACTTAACACCAGGAAATAGTTTGGTGGAATACTTAGTAGATCGTGGTTTTGATGTGTATATGCTTGATTGGGGAACATTTGGTTTAGAAGATAGTCATTTAAAATTTGATGATTTCGTGTTCGATTATATTGCAAAAGCAGTTAAAAAGGTAATGAGAACTGCAAAATCGGACGAGATTTCTTTACTTGGTTACTGCATGGGCGGAACACTAACATCCATTTATGCAGCACTTCACCCGCATATGCCAATTCGTAATTTGATTTTTATGACAAGTCCGTTTGATTTTTCTGAGACAGGATTATATGGTCCATTATTAGATGAAAAGTATTTTAACTTAGACAAAGCAGTTGATACGTTTGGTAATATACCACCGGAAATGATTGATTTTGGAAATAAAATGCTAAAACCAATTACAAATTTTGTTGGTCCGTATGTTGCTTTACTTGATCGCTCAGAAAATGAGCGCTTTGTAGAAAGTTGGAAACTCATTCAAAAATGGGTCGGAGATGGTATCCCGTTCCCAGGCGAATCATATCGACAATGGATTCGCGACTTTTATCAAAATAATAAACTAGTCAAAGGTGAGCTTATAATTCGAGGACAAAAAGTTAAACTCGAAAATATTAAGGCAAATGTATTAAATATTTCAGCAAAACGTGATCATATTGCCTTGCCATGTCAAGTAGAAGCATTACTTGAGCATATTTCTAGTACAGATAAACAATATGTGTGCTTGCCAACGGGACATATGTCAGTTGTATACGGTGGAACAGCTGTAAAACAAACATATCCAACAGTTGGGGGTTGGCTTGAAGAACGTTCTAATTAAGATGAAACACGATAGGAAAAGGTAATTTTGTTATTGTGCTAAGTGAAATAAAAAATCCAGCTAACGAGTGCTAGCTGGATTTTTTTTTGAGAAATAACGAAAAATAAAAGGAGGAAATTTCATCTTAGGAGTATAGTTATGAAACTAACATGTGGGAATTTGTTTTGGAATCAAGGAGCTTGTATGCCTTGTTATCCACTATTAGAAAATGATATGATATGTGATGTGCTTATTATTGGAAGCGGAGAAGCTGGCGCTCATATTGCGTATTTGTTAACGAAGATAGGGATGAGTGTTACACTAATTGGTAAAGGGAAAATTGCAAATGGAAGCACAGCTGCTAATACAGGGTTACTACAATTCGTTCATGATAAATCATTGACTTCACTAATTCATACATTTGGTGAAGAAAAAGGTGTACGTGCTTATCAGCTTTGTTATGAGGCCCTGCAGACACTAGAACGTATTGTTCCAATGCTAGATATTGATCCTAATTTTATTCCAAGAAAAAGTTTATATTATGCAAGTCAAAGTGAAGATATTTCATTTTTGCAGGAAGAATATCGCACATTACGCCATTACGGATTTCCTGTTGAGTATTTAATGGAAGCTGATATTAGAAATCGATATTCATTTACAAAGCCAGCGGCACTATGCACCCACGGGGATGCAGAAGTGAATCCATATATGTTAACTCATGGTCTCATACATAAAGCGAAGCAACTTGGGGCTACTATTTTTGAAAATACAGAGGCTATGCACATTAAGCCTGCGCAAAAAGATTTAATTTGTTACACAAAAACAGGTAAGAAAATTGTAGCGAAATCAGTTATTATGGCTACAGGATACGAAGCGCTCTTTGGAAAAAAAGAAAGAAACACAACAATAGGGACTTCCTATGCAATTGTGACAAATGAGCAAGAGCATTTTGATGGATGGTATGACCAATCTTTAATTTGGGAAACGGCCCGGCCTTATTTGTATTTTCGTACATATAAGAATCGCATTATTGTAGGTGGACTGGATGAAACGATGAAGCTTCAGAAGATTGGTGATACGAAGTTGTTGTATAAACGAAATTTACTTACTAAAATTATACAAGAAATGTTTCCCAATATGAAAAATGTAAGAGCTGACTATTATTGGGCTGCTGCGTTTGGTGGAAGTCATGATGGACTTCCTATTTTAAAAGAAGATGAAAAGATACCTAATTTATATTATGCATTACCGTATGGGGGAAATGGAACTGTATACGGAATGGTATTTGCAAAGTTATTTCGGAAATTATTTACAAATAAAGAAATCAGTGACTTTTCTTTATTTAATCGATAGAAAAAAAGGTAGCGAAGTGATGGGATGAGAGAGATAAAGAAGTTATTACAAAAATTACGCCCGGTGCAGCTTATCGTTTTATTTTACTTTATAGCAGTAATTGTTTCGGTAATCTTATTAAGTTTACCATTTGTTATTAAACCGGGTGTAAAGTGGACATTTATAGATGCTTTATTTACATCTGTTAGTGCTGTAAGTGTTACAGGACTTTCGGTTGTGTCTATTCCTGATACGTTTAGTACAGCGGGGATTATAGTTTTAGCGCTTGTTTTACAATTTGGTGGTTTAGGAATTATGGCACTTGGTACATTTGTTTGGATGATAACGGGTAAAAAAATTGGTTTGCAGGGAAGACGATTAATTATGGCCGACCATAACCAAGGAAATTTATCTGGGCTTGTTGATTTGATGCGGTCTATTTTAATTGTAATTATTTCAATAGAAATCGTTGGGGCGCTGCTGTTAGGAACAAGGTTTTTACATTATTTCCCAACGTGGAAAGAAGCTTATTTTCATGGTTTTTTTGCTTCTGTTAGTGCGACAACAAACGGTGGCTTTGATTTAACAGGTCAATCGCTTATTCCGTACCAAAAAGACTATATTGTACAAATCATTCATATGCTACTCATTATCTTAGGAGCAATTGGATTCCCGGTATTAATGGAAGTAAAACAGTATGTAAGTAAGAAAAAACATCAACTATTTCGATTTTCGTTATTTACAAAATTGACAGCAACGACATTTTTCTCGCTTATTATTGTTGGCACAATTGTAATTTTTTTATTAGAGCGAAATCAATTTTTAGATGGAAAGTCATGGCATGAAACGTTATTTTATGCATTGTTTCAATCTGTGACAACGAGAAGTGGTGGGTTGGCCACAATGGATATACAAGACTTGTCCCAACCGACGCTTCTATTTATGAGCATTTTAATGTTTATCGGTGCTTCTCCAAGTTCAGTTGGAGGAGGGATACGTACAACAACATTTGCTGTTAATATTCTTTCTTTATATTCATTTGCAAAAGGTGGAAGAACAGTTCGTGTCTTTAAACGGCAATTGCATGAAGAGGATATTTTAAAAGCATCCGTTGTTATGACAATGGGGTTTTTATTATGTGCTTCTGCGTTATTGATTTTATCTATTACAGAAAATGTACCGCTTATGAATTTAGTTGTTGAAGTGTGCTCAGCTTTTGGAACGACTGGATTATCAACCGGTATCACCCCAGATCTAACAACTGCTGGTAAACTCGTATTAATCGTTCTTATGTTTATTGGGCGTGTCGGGATTTTAACATTTATTTTAGCTAGTGGTGGAAGAGAACAACCTCCTCGCTATAAATATCCGAAAGAGAGAATTATTATTGGATAACATGAAGCCATTCTACCTGTGAAGGTAGAATGGCTTTTTAATCGTTAATTCCAAATTGGGGATGCATAAATGTGTCTTCTGCTTGTTCTGTTTTATTTTTTAGCAATTCTTGATTTTCTTCTGCAATCCATCCGATATCATTTGTTGGATGAATCCATTCTTTTCCAGCCATAATGGCAGGATCAATATCATCACTCCAATTGTTAAGTGGACTGTTTGGGGAATTATATTTACTGTCCCCAATTACAACATTATATGGATTAATAAAAGGCTGCTGCATTTGTTTTCCTGTTCCTTTAAAGGACGGGAAATTCATTTGATGTGGCAGTGTTTCATCTAAAATAGGTGAATGAATCTTTTGTTTTTTCTTCAATGTAATCGTTCCTTCTTCCGTATAATGAGAAATGTAAATAGTTGGTTCGCATGTAGTATTCCCATCTGGACTTTGTTCTGTACTTGTTAACACTTCCCAGCAATAATTTTTGAATGTTTTCTTAAACTATGATAGAAAGTCAGATGTTATTACAGTTAGGGAAGGTGAATAAGATGGTAAAGCGAAAAGTAAAACAGCGCGCGGCAATCAATCATAATAAAACTCCAAAGGAAAGTCTACCGGATGCAGAATTTGCACTAGAGTATGAAAATGAAAACCCAGCGAAATATGCAAATCGTAATTCGAAAAAAGGTAAGAAAAAATGAGGCGTTTTTACAAACGTCTCATTTTTGGGAGTCTCAAGCGTTGAATTAGAAAAAAATGTAGGGAATACTATTTTCTGGAATATGAGTTAAATATGAGAATTATACTTTAGAGTTTTTCTTTATTATATGTATAGGAATACAAAACGAATAGAAAAAGATTTGTATTTATACAAAAAATGGACACATTTTCCTAACTTGTTCATATAATTTACCAATAGAAAAAAAGTTGACCTGAGGAAAGAGGGGGAGGAAGTGTCGGAACGTATATATAATAAACTCATATTGTACGCGAGCATACTACAAAAACTTCGAGTTATTAATGAACAAGAAAAAAGTGAGATACTTCAAATGATGAACAAAAAAGCCCTATGAAAAAAGGCTTTTTTGTTTATCCAGCTATTTCACATTGTAGTGAAAGTAAAAGCAGCTAGGTGGGAGAGAAACTGTACATAAAGTTCGATTGGTGAGGGTTCATAATTAGTAGGCGGTGAAGGGTCTTACTAATTAAAGCGTTACTTTATCCCGCTATTTGCGGGCTGGAATACTCCCACCTTAAAATTCGGTAAAAGAAAAGAAGTTAGGTAGAAGATAAAAAGCCCGTAAAACCCACTGATTAAAGT
>NZ_JBALQK010000055.1:0-878 GCF_036965845.1 Bacillus sp. JJ1127
GTATATATTTTTGTTAAATTTATCCTATGGATAGAACAAGTTTAATTAAAGGTCATTTAGAGATGTGTGTATTGTCTATTTTGTCAAAGGGAAAAAGCTATGGATATGAAATTATGAAGGAGTTAGAAAAACACAATTTAAAGTTGAAAGGAGTTGGAAGTATTTACCCCATTTTAACTAAGCTTAAAGATCAAGAATGGGTTTATACTTACCGTGAAATGACAGAAAGCGGTAAGGTTAGAGTTTATTATGAAATCAATGAAAAGGGCAAAATATATCTTCAGAAAAAAATTAACGAGTGGTTGGAGTTACAACAGGATATAAAATCTCTACTGCAAAGTGGTTTGAAAGGAGAACATTTAGAATGAAAATGAAATTGAGCAAGGAGGAAACACAATTTTTAAACGAAATTCTCGAAGAGTTAAAACAATACCAAATAAGTTCAAAGAACAGAAAAATTATTAAGCAGCAGCTTTTAGAACATATTCAAGAATGTCGTGAACACGGCCAAGATAGTATAAATGATTTAGGAGATACAACAACATTTATCAAAGATTTTTTAGAAATGAATGAAATAGATCTTCATTCTGAAATAAAACAGATACGAAAATCAAAAAATAGAATAGGAACTTTATTTGTGATTGGAGTCCTTACTTCAATCGTTACCTACCTCACTTCACAACTCTTACTATCTATGTTTTTAACAGAATCATTTAACCCACTACATACTAATAATTCGTTTGACTATAATATTCTGTATCACATAGCGGATAATTCTTGGTGGAATTCTTTGTTAATGATTACTAGCATTTCAATTTCTGTACTACTTTCCATGCTGGTAGTGTTTTATATACGAAAGGTAAATATAAGCAGGTGAA
>NZ_JBALQK010000055.1:995-10214 GCF_036965845.1 Bacillus sp. JJ1127
ATGTGATTATTTTATTTCTACCAGCCTCAAAAGTCTCCGCGGAAAAAGATATTAAGAATACGATAGACAACTATGTAGAAACTTTTTTAAAAGAGCATCGAATACCAGGCGCCTCAATTGCTATTGTTCATGAAAATGATTTATTTTATTCTAAAGCATGGGGTGTAACGGGAGAAACAGAAGAAAAAGTAACTACTGAAACCCCCTTTACTATTGGATCTATAAGTAAATCATTAACAGGTTTAGCCATAATGAAATTAATTGAAGAAGATATCGTTCATCTAGAAAATCCAGTCCAAAAATATATTCCATGGTTTACACTTAAAGATAAAGAAGCAGCATCAAAAATAACAATTAAACATTTGCTTACTCATTCAAGTGGAATGAGTACGTATTCCGGTTTATCAATATCAGATAAAGAATCTAAAGATTTAAAAGCTATAAAAAACAATGTGGAAAGCCTATCAAATGTTAAACTTACTGCTCCACCTGGAGAAAAGCATCAATATAGTAATGCGAATTTCTTAATTCTCGGTGCTCTTATTGAAGAAGTTACCGATCAAACGTATTCTGAGTACATGAAGCGGGAGGTTTTTTTACCATTAGGTATGAAGAATGCAGCGGCTGATAATGATACTGCATATAAAAAAGGATATCTTGCTGGTTATCAGTCATGGTTTGGAATCCCGCGAAAAAGTTCAGTAACATATGATAATGGAGGAGCACCATATGGGTATATAACGGCAAGTGCAGAAGATATGGTTCAATACATAAAATTCCTTAGTCGACAAGAGAATGTCAATTTTTTAACTGAAAATAATAGAAATCTTTATGTATCACCGCATGTTCAAACCGGTGAAAACCGCTTCTATGGCCTAGGATTAAGAATTACAAATCCAGATTCTGAGGAGAAAATGATATGGCATTCAGGTTCAACTCCTGATTCACACGCAGAAGTATTTTTTATACCGAAAACTGGTTGGGGTGGCGTAATTCTTACTAATAAAAATCATATTTTTGAAGAAGCGGCACTCCCACATTTGAAACAAGGAATTATAAATATATTAAATGGAGATGAACCAGTTGACATACCTTCATATACTCCTATTGCTCAACTGATTACAATAGGGATAATATGCTTACTTTTTGTCATGTTCATTTATCTACTAGTAAAGGTTAGATCAGGAAAAGTTCGTAAAAGAAGCGCATGGCGCATTTCCGGAATCATATTTTTAGCTTTATCTATTATTCTAATTCCACTACTAATTTATAGTACAGGCTCTCCGTGGCATGCGATTTATGTATTTGCTCCAGATCTAGCTTATTTATCAATTGGAGTAGCTATCCTACTTGCGTTAAATGGATTGGTTTCTATAATCATCTCTTGTAAATACAATAGTTTAGTAGTTAAATCTCAAATTATATGAAGGTGGCACATAATAATGGATCTTACATTCAAATTAGAGAAAACGTGTTTTAACTACCGAGTTGGTGCAATATGCAAACAAGAAAATAAAATCCTCATGCTTCAAAATGAAGGAGAAGATTTCTGGTATGTACCGGGCGGCCGAGTACAAATGCTAGAACACAGTGCAGTGGCAGTGAAAAGAGAACTTAAGGAAGAACTAGGAGTAAATGTTGATGTGAAAAGGCTCTTATGGACGGTTGAAAATTTCTTTACATATGATTCGCAGCAGTTCCATGAAATTAGTTTTTATTATGAAGTGAATTTGCTGGAGTTGCCTGCAAAAGGAGAGGATACTTTTATTCTTGAAGAAGATGGCAGAAGGTATGTATTTCAATGGGTTCCATTAGAACGAATAAGTGAATATAACTTGAAACCGGATTTTTTAAAAGATAAAGTGAAGGATTTACCTATTCATATGGAACATATTGTTAGGAGTGAATAAAAAGAGATAGGAAGACGGGAAGGGAACTTGACTTATAATTAATAGGGGGATTATGGAGGTAACACCAAGTAAAGTATGTGATTACAAATGCTGTATTAAAACGGTATTCCTAAATATGGAATTATAGTATGATAGAAGAGAAGCACAAGAAAATGGGGGGACTGTTATGATTACATTGGAACAGAAGCTGGAGCAGTATACATACATATATGCACAGTTGAAGGGAGAACTAAGGTGGAAAACTAGTGATTCTCGGACAGGGATGATGATTGCCGCTATGTATGCAGGCAGCGATAAGCCGTTTGATCTTGGGCGGTTTTTAGAAATTAGTAGTTATATTAAGGATCAGGTAGGAATGTTTTCATATTTAAAGTCCTATCATCGCTTTGTGGTTGCAGCAACATTAGATATTCATTTTACACATTATAAAGAAGCGTTTCAGCAGTTTCTAGATTTATATGAACGATTGGTTGCTGGTGGCTTTAGCCGGAGTATATTCACTTATCTGGCAGCAGCTGTGCTTTTACCAGAAGACAAGGGACAATATGATACACGCATTCAGCGGTCGCTGCAAGTATATAAACGCATGAAAGAGGATCACTTCTTTCTTACAAGTGCAGATGATTATCCACTCGCTGTTTTACTAGCAGGACAATCAGAGAAAGTAGAGACGCTTATGGATCGAGTGGAACGTCTCTATCAGAAGCTGGCGGCAGCTGGTATGTACAAAGGGAATAATCTTCAATTTTTAAGTCATATTCTTTCTCTAAAGAAGGATGTCAACGAAGATATTTTAGTAGCACGATATAAAAACATATGGAACATGATGCGACAAGAAAAGATAAAAGTGAAACAGATGCATTATCCAGCTATCGGGTTACTAGCGTTGCTTGAGGATGGAGAGAAAGAGGTCGCTTCTGTTCGGGCATTCATTGAAAAATTGCAGGGGGACAAGCAATTCCGCTGGCATACGGATGCAAATATTCTTATTGCTATTCAACTATTCGTAAGTCAGAAAGGTACGGAAAGTCAAACTGCCAACACAGGCTTACAAACAATGATAGAGGTCCTTATACAGGCGCAGCAGGCAGCCATGATAGCAGCAATTACCGCTTCCTCTGCAGCAACTTCTGCTAGCAGTAGTTCATAACGTGCAATTTGCTGTATAAATGCAAGCGCACCGCCTTTATATTTAAGGTTTTCCAAAAAGGGTTACATACATCATACCTAAATCAAAAGTCGATTGTCTGCTTGACAATCGACTTTTTCAGTTTATAACTATCTTTTAACAGTTTAATGCTTTTTTTGTATAGTCTAAAACGTTTTTAAATATAATTACTGTCCGCCGGTTTTATATTCTACATTAATAAGCACGAAGCACATGCAGTAAATAATCTTTTCGATTGAGTGGATTATAATCTACTCGTTTTCGCGTTGGGAAATTTGATTCGATTTTACTATATCCGCAAGGTCTAGCGATAAAGACACCTTCACCTTCCGTAAAAGAATGCAGACCACGTTTAAAATTCTCCGTTTTGGCCATCGGTAATGTTCCTGTTAAACAAAAGGAATCATTATGCAATACAGGTTCTGTAAAAGCAGCATGTATTGCCGATAATTTATACAGTGCGTTGCTAATTGAATTTGTAGGAACTGTTAATTCAAACTCATTTACTGGTTCATATACGGTCGTTCTAGCTTGCTTTAAAGCATTCATTAAGACAAGAGGTGTTAGTTTTCTAAAATCACTAGCTGTCGTTACCGGACTTGCATAACCGGTATGCGTTAAAGTTACAACGATGTCGGTAACTTCCCATCCATATAAACCTTGTTTTAACGTTTGGAATACAGTATCTTCAATCGCTTTATGGAACGCTAAAGGCAATGAGCCAAGCTCGACCTCTAAGTTATAAGTAATGCCAGATCCAAAGATACCAGGTTCAACTTGAAAACCAATTGTTGCATAGAAAGGGTTATTTTTTTCGCCCATTATTTCTAGTGCATTTCCGGTTCTAAGTGGTTTTTCTATACATACAATTTTTGTATCTGAGAAGGAAACATCTAAATTATATTTTTCCTTTAGAGTTGTTTCTATGACTTCTTTTTGAACTTCACCAAAAAGTCGAATGTAGATTTCATGATGAATATTATCTTTCAGTACTTTGATTAGCGGATCTTCTTCAGATAGTTCTATCAGTGCTTGATATAGGTCATGATTTTTTTCTTTTGGTCTTGCTTCAATTATCGCTTCCATTTGAGGCTCGGCAAAGTGAATTTCTTTTATTCTATGTGACATTGTACCAATTACATCACCTATTTTAATGTCGCTTAACCCCCATACTTTACAAAACTCTCCTGCGCTAATAGTAGAGGAGTGAACAGCCTTTCCGTTATGAAATATATGAAGTTTTTTTATTTTTTCTTTGTGTGAGACGATTTCAGTACGATTCTTTTTTCGTTTTATCTCGACGTATTTCCTTACATGTAAGCATCCAGAAAACACTCGTACATAAGCAATTTTTTCTCCAGAAGGTTCTCTTTCAATTTTAAAAACAACTCCCGATAAAAGGTCGTCTGAATGATCAATCGAAATGTTTTGTGAAATCATGTTTGAGACACCTTCAAGTAATTCAGGGACTCCCATACCGGTCATAGCTGAACCGAAAAAGATTGGATATACATTTGCATGTTGAATTTGATTCAATAATTCTTCTTTTAGAGTTGTTTCGGTTAATGTTGCACTGTTTACATATGATTCGAGTAAAGATTCATTATAGGGTGCTAAAAGTTCTATGCATTCATCATATATTGTCTCAATGGCATCGGCACGTAATTCGTTTTGAATTATACATGCATGCTTTGTTCCTTCATCCTTCACCTTATATAAAGGGAGTACTTGATTGGTAAGAGCTTCTCTTATTTGTTGGATAACTTTCGTAGTTTGAGCACCACTACGATCAATTTTATTTACAAATAGGATTGTCGGAATACACATTTTTTGTAGAGTTTTCATTAAAATTTTAGTCTGTGCTTGAATGCCTTCAACTGCTGATATAACTAAAATGGCTCCGTCTAAAACACGAAAAGATCGCTCTACTTCAGCAATAAAATCTGCATGACCAGGTGTGTCAATTACATTTACTTTGAGATCATTTATAAAAAATGAAACGACAGATGCTTTAATGGTAATCCCACGTTGCTTTTCTAACTCCATCGAATCGGTTTGCGTACTACCCTTATCTACTTGGCCAATTTCCTGAATTACATTGGTTTCATAAAGAATACGCTCAGTCAAACTCGTCTTTCCAGCGTCTACATGCGCTACAATCCCTATATTTATTGTTTTCATGTATGATAATCCTCATTTCGTTTTTTATATTGAATTCCTCATTTCTTTTATTAAATTGCCGCATTAGAATCACTCTCCAGTCGTTTATAATATCTTCATTATAGGGTGATTACCATTATTTGTAACGTAATTAAGTGCGGAATTTTGAAAATTTAGTAAGGGGGATGCGAAACATGAAATAGGGAAAAACAAAATAATTGCATTTTAATTTGTTATCCGTTATATTAATTGACATATCAATAATTGATATGTCAATTAATTGTGTGATCCATTTGCAAAGGAGGGGTAAATTGACAAGTTCATGCTCGAAGGAAGCAATTATTTTATATAAGTTACACTTTCTTAATAAAGAAGTAAGTTCAAAATTTGAAGGGTGTACAGGGATTAGTCAATCAAGGCTGGAGCTGTTACATCAGTTATATGAAGTAGAAGAAATCAGTCAAAAAGCACTTCAAAAAGAAGTGAATATTGATAATGCTGCGATTACAAGGCACTTAAAGCAGCTTGAAGCAAATGGAATGATTACAAGACGTAAAAATCCTGATGATAACAGAATTACTCTAGTTTCTCTTACGAAAGATGGACGAAATAAAATTCATGCCTTTCAAGAAGAGAAAGAGCGTTTTGCAGCTTCAGCGCTAAAAGGTTTAAGTGAAGAAGAGCGAGATAACCTTTTAAATATGTTAAATCACATTCAAGAAAATATTAAAGAAGTCTAAATATGAGATAAAAAGGAGATTACATCTATGAGTAACGTAACAAAAACAAATGATTTTACAGAAATTCTTACAGGACGTCGTTCAATTCGTAAATATGATCCAGCTGTGAAGATTAGTAAAGAAGAAATGACAGAAATTTTGATAGAAGCAACACTTGCACCATCATCAGTTAATATGCAACCATGGCGTTTTCTTGTTATTGATAGTGAGGAAGGAAAAGCGACACTTGCTCCGCTTGCTAAGTTTAATCAGCTGCAAGTAGAGACATCGTCAGCAATGATTGCTGTATTTGGTGATTTAAAAAACTTTGATAATGCTGAAGAGATTTATAGTACAGCAGTTGAACGTGGCTATATGCCAGCTGAAGTGAAAGAAGATCAGATGAAAAAACTTTCCGCTTATTTCTCTACAGTTGCACCAGAAGTGATGAAAGATACAGTTTTAATTGATGGTGGTCTTGTATCTATGCAACTGATGTTAGCAGCTCGTGCTCATGGGTATGATACGTGTCCAATAGGTGGTTTTGAAAAAGATAAAATCACAGAAATTTTCGGGTTAGATAAAGAGCGTTATGTACCAGTTATGCTAATCTCAATCGGAAAAGCAGCTGACAGTGGATATAAATCAGTCCGTCTTCCAATTGACAAAATTGCCCAGTGGAAGTAATGTTATATAGTCACGGAAAAATTATGTGATTTTATAAAGACAAGTGTAATATGAGAGGGGAAGCACTATGATTATTATTCACGCAGTATTTCAAGTAGATCCAGCAAAACAACAAGCATTTTTAGAAGAAATTCAACCGCTAATTCATGGTTCAAGAGAAGAAAGTGGAAATGTATCATATGATTTATACAAAGATACTGAAAAAGAAAGTGTTTATACAATGGTAGAGATTTGGCAAGATGCAGAAGCAGTTGCTAGCCATAATGTAAGTGAACATTTTACTTCTTTCGTTAGTAAAGCAAACCAATTTTTAACGGCTCCATTAGATATTAAAGTTTTTGATGGACAACCAGTGCAAAGTAAATAAGAAATTCAACACAATAAGTGACTCCTCGCTAACTCTCTTTTAGAGTAGGCGAGGAGTCACTTTATTTTTGCTTGCATTTTTTGGAATGAAATTATAAAATATCGATACACGATGTATCGTAAGTCGATATATCATATATCGATGTATCGGAGGTAGTTATAGTGAATAAAAAAGTGCAGAAATATATCCCATTAACAGAGGCGACATATTACATTTTGCTGTCATTAGTAAAACCTATGCATGGTTATGGGATTATGCAAATGGTAGAAGAAATGACGAATGGGGAAGTAAAGCTCGGACCTGGTACGTTATATGGGAATACGACAAAGTTATTGAAAGAAAAATTGATTGTTGAAGTAGCATCCACAGATAGAAAGAAATGTTACGTATTAACTCCGTTTGGTAGAGAAGTGTTAGAGCTTGAATTTAAACGGTTGCAACGTTCTGTTCAAAATGGAAAAAGTATGTTAAGAGAGGAAGCATAACATGGAAATCAAGAAAACATTTAAGTTATTTACAGCGTGGAACTTAGAAAAAGAAGAAGCGTACTTAAGAAAAATGCATCGAGAGGGCTGGGCATTACAAAACTATAACTTGATGTATACATTTAAGAAAACAGAGCCTAAGGATGTTGTGTATAAGGCAGATTTTAAACTTGATTATCGAAATTCACTAGTAAATCAAAAAGAATACCTTGAAATATATGAGATGTCTGGATGGAAGTATGTAACAAGCTTTACGAAATGGCATTATTTTTGTAAAGAGGTAACTGATGATAACGAACTGCCTGATATTTATTCTGAGAAAGAAACGAAAATTGAAAGATTTAAGGATTTGCTAAAAGTTTTAGTTCTTTTCTTTGCGATTTATCTCCTTGGAATGTATCCAAGTTTCTTAGAACCTTCAGAGGTTACGGTTCCGATTTGGGCTAAAAGTATGATGGGGTTTATTGGGTGTATGTACATTTATATATTTGTAAGACTGTTTTGGAAGATAAAAAAGTTGAAAAAAGAAATTCTTTAAAAATGTAATAAGGGGATTACTGGAATGATCATTTTGACTATATTATTTCTATATTTGGCCTTAGGTGACGGAATTGTTGGTAAGTGTTTGTATACTAGATTGCAAGAAGATATACAAATAAAACAAAATGCGCGAGTTTTGTTTTATATAAAGACAATGATTTTATTGTGGGGATTAACGATCATGATGCTGATAACATCATACTTGATCGATATTCCATTTGCGGAATATGGGCTGAAACTACCTGATATAAATTTTGTAAGTATCAATTTTTTTGAAGAAAGAACGATTTCAATATTCATAGGAGCATGTATTGGAACGATCATTTCATTCATTGCTAGGAAGAAAAGTAAAAAGTTTCAAAGCCATACAGAAAAACAAATGAGCACTTTTTCAGAAATGCTTCCGACGAATTATAAAGAATCCATACTCTGGATTTTAATTTGTATTACAGCAGGTATTACAGAAGAGCTATTATTCCGTTCCTTCATGATGAATTACTTATCGAAATTGTTTCCTGAACTATCGATAATGGGTGTATTAATAATCTCTTCAGTCATTTTTGGTTTGGCACATGTTTATCAAGGCTGGAAAGGTGTAATCGGAACAATGATTATAGGTTTCCTATTGGGAAGATTATATGTGATAACAGAATCGGTTTATCCATCTATACTGCTACATATGGCAATCGATTTATTTGCACTCGTTCGATTATTTATGTTTAATGGGAAAGTAATATTACAGAAGTCCTAAAAAATATATGAAGAATAAAACGAAAAAGTTGCTTGAAAAACAAGCAACTTTTTTATGAGAAAGATTGATTCTGTGCAGGCTTAATAAACTGTTCTGGATTTTCAACAAGTCCGCATACAGCACATTGCACACGGTATGTAGGTCCATGATAGGCCATATGAAAAGCATTCAATGTTTCGTTTGTGTATTCTTCTTCAATTTGACCAGTTTGTGGATTGAGTTTTACTGGTTTTACTTGTTGCTCAAGAATATTAAAGCGAGTGCGGTTTGTTTTACAATTTGGACAAAGCATTGGTTCCATATGTATACACCTCCATTTGTAGCATTTCTTAAATAGCAGGAATTTATTCAAAAAAATAAGGTGCTATAGGAATTTCGTTTGGTTTATGCAGTTGTTGTTAAAAACTTTCTCAATATGAATAAGTATAGTAT
>NZ_JBALQK010000056.1:0-16545 GCF_036965845.1 Bacillus sp. JJ1127
TAATAATACAATTCGTCATATCTAAAACTAAAAAACACACCTTTTCATCAACGGTATGCTTTTACATAATTTGTATAGGATACGCAACTACTTATTTAGAGGAGGTTTACGAATTTCATGGATTTAGAGCACAATAATAAGACCTTTTTCAACAGAAGCACTCTTATTATCGTTCCATTATTACTATTATGTGCTTTTGTTTTTCATTACTTCTTTTTAACATCAGATCAAATATTCTCTAGTTCAGGGGATGCATTATCCCAATTTGGTTTTTTTACTTTTCTCCTGCAACATGCATTTAAAGATGGGAATTTCTTTTGGTCTTGGGACTATGGATTAGGCGGAGATTTATTCGGTGAATTCAGCTATTACTATAGTACGGCCCCATTCTTTTGGATTACATTACTTCTCCCAAAATTAAATATTGAACAAATTTATGATTTGAAATTATACATGAGTATTTTAAAAAGCTTTTTGGCAATGCTCTTTATGTATGGCTCTTTGCGTTATCACAATAAAACAGTATTTTCATCTTTTATTGCTGCTGTTATATACGGCGGCTGTATTACTTTTATTCGTCACTCTCTGCTTTGGGATTTCATGGCAGATGCTATCGTTTTTCTACCATTAGTAATCTGGGGGCTCGATAGATATATTCTAGAAAGAAAAAAAGGGCTATTCTTATTTGCTACTGCTTTCATGCTAGCATCAAACTTTTACTTTGCTTTTATAACAAGTATTTTCATTTATATGTATGCATTTTTTCAATACTTTGCTACACAGCAAAATAAAACTATAGTATCTTTTCTGACTTATTATATTAAGATTGCCTTTTTATACGGATTATCGCTTGGTCTAGCAGCTGTTTGCTTTCTTCCGTCTGTAAATGCTGTATTTAGTGCCGATAGGCTATCAAAGAAATTTGATATTCCTTTATTCTTTGAAGATACCTTTTATAAAAATTTAATGGAAAGTATTTTCTTCATAAATAATGCGGAATACTATCAACTAGCTTTTCCTGTCTTGATTTTATTCTTAATTGGGATCGGACTATTTATACGTGATAAATTAGTATTGAATAAAGTATTATTTACATTCTTTATGCTTGTCCTTTACATGCTTCCGTATACATATTCTGTATTTAATGGCTTTTCTGCCATGCAATATCGCTGGTTTTATTTATTTGCGTTTGTGGTTGCCCAAGCAGTTGCATACATTTTAGATTGGATGTTCCTTCATAAAAAAGAGAACAAAATTGCATATGTAATAAGCACGATATTAGCTACTGGCTTATTCATCTATGCATTCAACAGAAAAGTAAACATAAACGAGCAACCTTTAAAAGAAGTTGACAACATGTTGATAAGTGTTATCTTAATTTCTATTCTTACAATATGTCTATGGCGCTATTTATCTAAAATTTTCATACAGTTTTTAATTGTTATAAATGTCCTTGTTAATATAATCTTTATCAATTACATGTATGCTGAAGATGTACTTAACAAAGCTTTTGGACAGCGAAATGTTACAAAGGAATCCCTACATGCATCTGGATATGATAATAAAGATGAAATTGCTGCTATTCGTTATATACAAGATCATGATAAAGACTTTTATCGCATTATTAATCCAAATAGCATTCGTAATACACCGATGCTTCAGGGATATCATGGTACAAGTGCCTATCATAGCTTAATTAATTTTAATGTTCATGACTTTATGAAAAATAAATATAATGTCTTTCAAGGAATCGATACGCCTTCTATGTTCTTCCAATTAGATCATCGACTATTTCTTGAAAACATGTTAGGCGTAAAGTATTACGTATTAAGTGTAGATACTGATCAGACAAACATTCCTTATGGCTATAAACTATTAAAACAAGTAGGTCCTTATAATATTTACAAAAACGACTATGCGTTACCACTAGGATATGTATACCAATCATGTATAAGTGATGAGGAGTTTTCTAAATTAAACTTTTCTCAAAGGGATCAGCTATTATTAGATGCTGTAGTCGTTGATAATATTAAGGATTTTTCATTAACTCACTTTGATACAAAAACACTTGATTCTAAACCAGTACCTATTAAAAGTGAGCAAATGAAGTTCGAAAATATCGAAAAAAATAACAATATGCTTACTGTTCATGACGATGGACGTATAATCGTACCTATTGATCCTCCTAATATTCCAGGCGACTTGATTGTGGAATTAAAAATTAAAAATAAAGGTTCCTTCCATGCCATTGTTAATGGAAAAGATATGTATAAAGGAACTGACACTGGTCCATATTCATATCCATTGGAAAGGTTCGTTTACAATTTAGGGAAAAATGATCATCCTAACGAATTAACTATTTCTATTCATGATGCAATTCCTGGGCCAGGTGAATATGAGTTACAAGACTTACAAGCAAGCATTGTGAATTATGAAAATATCCAAGAAAAGACAAAAAAATTAACTGAAAATAGACTCCAAAATATTTCTTATAAGAATAACTATTTAAAAGGTGAAGTTAACTCAAACAAAGATGGATTACTATACCTATCAGTACCATATAGTAAAGGCTGGACTATAAAGGTAGATGGGAAAGAGACAGAGTTTACTAAAGCAAACTCTGCATTTATCGGTGTTCCAATTCAAAAAGGAGCTCATGTAATTGAAATGAATTATGTCACACCTTACTTCAAATTAGGTATGGTTATATCTATCATTTCATTAATCATCTGCCTGACTTTACTATTTTTCGAAAATAAAAATAGAGATACAAGACTTATGTTTTTTCAGAAAAAATAAACGCGCATGAAACAAATTTATGTTCTCCCTTTATCTAATCATAAGGCAGAACCTAATATAACAAGACACACTATTTATATCACTGCTATAGACCATTACAAACAAGGAGGTTCAAAGATGGCTCTTTCAATAGTAGTACCCTGTTACAATGAAGAAAAAGTACTTCGAGCTTTTTACTCAGAGGCCTCTCTTGAAATCCATAAATTAACTGCCGATTATGAATTTGTTTTTGTTAATGATGGCAGTAAAGACAGTACATTAAATATTCTACGAGATTTAGCAAATTCGGATTCAGCTGTACATTATATATCGTTTAGCAGAAACTTTGGAAAAGAGGCTGCAATGCTAGCAGGTCTAAAGTATGCTACAGGCGATGCAGTTATTATCATGGATGCTGACTTACAACACCCGCCTTCTCTAATAAAAGAAATGTTAGATGGTTATAATGAAGGGTATGACCAAGTTATTGCAAAGAGAACGAGAACAGGTGATTCTCCTGTACGTTCTGTCATCTCTCGTTTATATTACAAAGTTATGAATAAGTTTGTTGATATTGAATTAGTGGATGGCATCGGTGATTTTAGACTTTTAAGCAGACAAGCCGTTGATGCATTACTATCTTTAAGTGAATACAATCGCTTCTCGAAAGGCTTATTTTCATGGATCGGATTTAAAGAGCTAATTATCGAATATGAAAATGTGCTACGCCCTGATGGAGAAAGTAAGTGGACTTTTTCAAAACTATTAAATTACGGAATAGATGGTGTTATCTCATTCAATAATAAACCGTTACGCCTATCTATATACCTTGGATTACTAACCACACTTGTAGGGATTTTATATGTAATCACTACATTTATACAAATTATCATCAGTGGAATTGATGTACCTGGGTACTTCACTTTAATTTCCGCTATATTATTCATTGGTGGTATCCAACTCATTTTCCTAGGTGTCATTGGTGAGTATATTGGACGTATCTACTACGAAACAAAACGTAGACCACATTTTATTGTAGCTGAGAAGAAAGTCAGTGAAGTGAAACAAAAGGCTTAATATCAAAAAAGTTACTTCTACCTGATGTAGAAGTAACTTTCTTACTATAATAAAAATATGTTCAGACTCTCTCCCTACATACCATTTCTCTTCATATGCAAAATCGTTTCCTTTAATCCATTATAATACGAAGTTTTCGGTACCTCTCCAATATACCTCTCATATTTTTCACCGCTCAGTACAACTGGTTCCTCTGTTAAATATAACATCTCCACAAATTCCTTCATCTGCTTATCAAATAAGCCTATTAACCTGATCATCCCTTTTTTCACAGTCATTACCGATTTTGTATATCCTGTTAATCCCCTTATATGTTGAATCATCTCTTCTCCTGTAATCAAACCACAACCGGGTACATTCCAATTCTGTCCATATGCATCATCACGTAATGCCAATTTAACAATAGCTTTCGCTCCATCTGGTGTGTAAATATACTCCCTTGCAAGCCCCTTATCCCCTACAAAACTAGATGCTTTATTTGACAGAACATTTTGCAACGTATGGTGAATAAGCGTACTTTCCGCATTTGGCCCATAAAAATCTGGAAAATGGGCAATGAGTACTGATACACCAGCTTGCTTTACCATCAGCTCAAGATTTAAACGGATTTTTCCCTTCTTTGTGTGCGGATTCTTTTCAGCCTCTTCTGTTATCTTCTCTCGGTTTTGTCTTCCATACGCATAAATATTATCTACTATTGCTAATTTCACACCATAGTGTTTTGTTACGTCTAGTATATTCTGTAATAACTTCGGCTGTTTTATTTCCCAATCTGTATACGGTATATTTACAGCATGAAAGATAACATCAACATCTTTAGCAGCATTCATTACATCCGCTTGCTTAAATATATCCCCTGCTACTATTTGTATGTTTTCTTCCTCACAAAACAAATTTTCTAGCCTCTTCCTATTTCTCGCAAAAGTGACCACATCAATTCCTTGATTACATAACTCCTTTGTAATTGCATATCCCATTGCTCCAGATGCACCCAATACTAAAGCCTTTTTCATCATAGTATCCCCCTTTTAATTAACCAGTGTTCAATTAATATTAAAAAGAAAATCACTTACATAAGAAGCGATTTTGCAATAAAATCCACATGTGCTTTAGCTAATTCTTGTACGTCTTCAAATATTTGACCACTTCCACAATAATGTGCCACAAATCCATGTAATGATAAAAAAACAGACCATATTGTCATGACATGTATACTTCCATTACATAAAGAAGATACAACAGTAGCAAACTTCTCATAACTAACATTCGGGCCATCTGCTAAACACTCTTTTAATTCGTCATCCTTAATTAAAAACATGATTTCATAATGACTTTGATTTTGTAGACCAAATTCAATAAATCCAAATAAAACTGCTTTTAATTGTTCTTCTCTTGGTAATTGTTGATCAATGATCTCATCTAATTTTTGATTTAATAATTGAAAATCTTGTTCAACCATTGCATAAAAAAGCTCTGCTTTATTTTTAAAATGATAATAAATTGAGCCATGACTATATCCTAGTTCTGCTGCAATCTTACGCATTGAAGTGTACTGATATCCTTGTTTTATAAATAAATCTCTCGCTGCATTTATAATCATTTCTCTTGTTAACTCTTGTTTAACTGCTCTTCTTGGCGACATTTCTTATACCTCTCCATTTAATTAACCAGTGTTCAATTACATTATATTCCTTTTCCAAAAATACGCAACCCTTTTCTTGTAAAAATATACATTTCGAAAGGATAGCATTATACCCGAGAATTTAGTATCATGATTCAAGATACTATTTTGAAATGGACGGAGGACATTATGAGCTTATTAACAGTCGAAAACTTAGGTCATACATTTGGTGACCGCACATTATTTAAAGACGTATCATTACGTTTATTAGCTGGAGAACATGTTGGTTTAGTAGGTGCAAATGGCGTTGGTAAATCAACATTTATGAATATTATTACTGGACAACTTATTCATGACGACGGGCGTGTAGAATGGACACCTGGTACACATTACGGATATTTAGATCAACATACAATTTTAACAGCTGGAAGAACAATTCGTGACGTCTTAACAGATGCCTTCTTACCTTTATTCGAGAAAGAAAAAGAATTAAATATCATTACAGAAAAAATGGGTACGGCTACGCCAGAAGAATTAGAAGAACTTCTAGACCAAATGGCAGAAATACAAGATGCGCTTGAAGCAGGCGGCTTCTACTTACTAGATATTAAAATTGAAGAAGCAGCACGTGGTCTTGGAATTGATGCAATTGGTTTAGACCGTGATGTTTCTGCATTAAGTGGTGGACAACGTACAAAAGTATTGCTTGCAAAGCTATTACTTGAGCAACCAGAAGTACTATTACTAGATGAGCCTACCAACTATTTAGACGTTGAACATATTCAGTGGTTAACAAACTATTTAAAAGAGTATCCACATGCATTCCTTTTAATTTCTCATGATACGGAATTTATGAACAAATGTGTTGATGTGATCTTCCATCTAGAATTTTCAAAAATGACACGTTACACAGCGACATATGAGAAATTTTTAGAGCTAGCTGAAATGAATAAAAATCAACATTTGAATGCTTATCAAAAGCAACAAGAATTCATAAAAAAACAAGAAGACTTCATTTCAAAAAATAAAGCGCGCTATTCAACAACAGGTCGTGCAAAGAGTCGTCAAAAGCAGCTTGATCGTATGGAACGTATTGATCGCCCAGAAACAGCGATTAAACCAGAGTTCTCTTTCAAAGAATGTCGTGCAAGTAGCCGCTTTGTCTTTGAAGGTGAAGACGTAGAAATTGGCTATACACATCCATTACTACCTAAGCTAACAATGACAATTGAACGCGGTGAAAAAATTGCAATTGTTGGATGTAATGGTGTTGGTAAATCAACATTATTAAAAACGATTCTAGGTAAGATTAAACCGTTAAGCGGGAAAACAATCCTTGGTGATTTCTTAGAACCAGCATACTTTGAACAAGAAGTAAAAGCTGAAAACTTAACGCCAATCGACGATGTATGGAATACATTCCCACATTTAGATCAGCACCAAGTTCGTGCAATGTTAGCACGATGTGGTTTGAAAAACGAGCACATTTCTCGTCCATTAAGTCAATTAAGTGGTGGAGAGCAAGCAAAAGTCCGCCTATGTAAATTAATGGGTGAAGAAAGCAACTGGATACTATTCGATGAGCCGACAAATCACCTTGATGTTACGGCCAAAGAAGAGTTAAAAAAGGCTTTAAAAGCATATAAAGGAACAATTCTTCTTGTATGTCATGAACCAGATTTCTATGAAGATTGGATAACAAAAGTTTGGAACGTGGAAGAATGGGCACAATCTAGTAACTAATAAAAAAGGTGGATCCACTACGATCCACCTTTTTCTTATTATGGATATATATCCATCTTATATAACTTTTATATGATAGTACCCTGCTAACCTAAACCGAAAATCCTTCAAATCATCATAAGATTTTAAATTTGCTAGCATCCCTTGAATAACTGGAATCCTTGGACTTGGTAACCTCATTTCAGCTTCCAAAACATCTAGTGTAACTAACAATTCATCATTTTCTAATTGATCTGCTAGCGTGCGTTTGAACGTAATAATCTCTTGTAAAAAATGTTCCTTTGCTTGCTCTTTAATAAGCTCTGAACTACAAAAAAGTTGTCCTAACTTTTCTTCATGTAAAACAGGTACATCGGAAGAGTTCACAAGTCCTTCTACAAGATCATCTATTCTCTTTAGAATAAATGTAGAAACATGGGATAAATTAATCTCTATTGTATTTAAAATTATTAGTTCTAAATATCCTCCGCATATTCCCTCTACCATAATTACAAGATCTAATAAATATGGAATAACTTTTTCACCATAAATAGATAGTAAACTATTTCGGTAAAATGCATGTGATTCTAACTTCATTTTCATCATAAATGCTTCTACTTCTTTATTGAATGGAATTGCATTTTCCCGTGCATGCATAATAATGAATTCCTTATGTTTTTGCACATCATTAAATTGACAGTATAATTTTTTTTCAAACTTTTCACGTGGTAGTAACGATTCTCCATCAATAACCATCATCTTCTTTTGGATTTTGTCATAATAATATCGAAGTATCGCTAATAATAATTCATCTTTCGACTTGAAATATAAATAAAATGCTCCTTTTGATATGCCACAAGCTGTTACAATCTCTTGTACCGATGTTGCGTTCACACCTTTATTCGCAAATAACTTCATTGCCATTTCGATAATTAAACGTTCTTTTTCTTTCATATTTTCTCTCCTAAGTTTATCCTGCATCATAAAATTTCAAATTAATTTTATTATAACACTTTTTTATTGACGACTGACCAATCAGTCAGTTATATTATGTATTAGACTGACCAGTCGGTCAATATATATTGTAAAAGGGAGCGCAAACATGAACAAAATTATTAACTTTTCGTTAAAAAACAAGTTCGCAGTTTGGCTATTAACCATTATTGTTACCATTGCAGGAATTTATTCTGGTCTTAATATGAAGTTAGAAACAATTCCTGACATTACAACACCTGTTGTAACGGTAACGACGGTTTATCCTGGTGCTACACCAGCAGAAGTAGCAGATAAGGTATCGAAACCGATGGAAGAACAACTGCAAAATTTGAGTGGAGTTAGCGTTGTAAGTTCTTCCTCTTATCAAAATGCCTCTTCTATTCAAGTAGAATATGACTTTGATAAGAACATGGAAAAAGCTGAAACTGAAATTAAAGAAGCACTTGCAAATGTGAAATTACCAGAAGGCGTGAAGGACCCAAAAGTTTCTCGAGTAAACTTTAATGCCTTTCCTGTTATTTCATTAAGCGTGGCGAGTAAAGATGAATCTTTAGCTGCCTTAACTGAAAAAGTTGAAAAAAATATCGTTCCAGGATTAAAAGGACTTGATGGTGTTGCATCTGTTCAAATTGCTGGACAACAAGTAGATGAGGTACAACTTGTCTTCAAAAAAGATAAGATGAAAGAATTAGGTTTAAGTGAAGATACTGTTAAAAATATGATTAAAGGTTCTGACGTATCCTTACCACTTGGCCTATATACATTTAAAGATACGGAGAAATCAGTTGTTGTAGATGGTAATATTACAACGCTCAAAGCTTTAAAAGAAATGAAGATTCCTGTTGTTCCTTCAGCAGCAAGTGGCCAAGGCAACGCTGGAGCAGGAGCTGGTTCCCAAGCACAAGCACCTCAGATGAATCCAGCTTTAGCTGGCGGAATCCCAACTGTTACATTAGATGAAATCGCTGATATTAAAGAAGTAGGGAAAGCTGAATCTATTTCTCGTACAAATGGGAAAGAAGCAATCGGCATTCAAATCGTTAAAGCTGCTGATGCAAATACGGTGGATGTCGTAAATGCAGTCAAAGATAAAGTAAAAGATTTTGAAAAGAAATATAAAAATCTAGAAATCATCTCAACATTTGACCAAGGCGCACCGATTGAGAAATCAGTTGATACAATGCTTAGCAAGGCAATGTTTGGTGCCATCTTCGCCATTGTCATTATTATGTTGTTCCTACGAAACATTCGAACAACGTTAATTTCTGTCATTTCCATACCACTTTCTTTATTGATTGCTGTTTTAGTAATAAAACAAATGGGTATTACACTCAATGTTATGACGCTTGGGGCAATGACGGTCGCTATCGGGCGCGTTGTCGATGATTCAATTGTTGTTATTGAAAATATTTATAGACGTATGTCTTTATCAGAAGAGAAGTTACGAGGAAAAGATTTAATTCGTGAAGCAACAAAAGAAATGTTTATTCCAATTATGTCTTCCACAATCGTAACAATCGCTGTCTTTTTACCACTTGGACTTGTAAAAGGTATGATCGGTGAAATGTTCCTACCGTTCGCTTTAACAATTGTCTTTGCCTTGTTAGCTTCGTTACTTGTAGCTGTTACAATTGTACCAATGTTAGCTCATTCTTTATTCAAAAAGGAAAGCATGAAAGAAAAACAAGTCCATCATGAAGAAAAACCAAGTAAATTAGCAAATGGCTATAAACGCCTGCTTGGTTGGGCATTAAACCATAAAATCATTACATCTAGCATCGCTGTTCTTTTATTAGTAGGCAGTCTTGCACTTGTACCAATTATTGGTGTAAGTTTCTTACCATCTGAAGAAGAGAAAATGATTATTGCGACATATAACCCTGAACCAGGGCAAACATTGGAAGACATTGAAAAAATAACAACAAAAGCAGAAAAACACTTCCAAGATAAAAAAGATGTAAAAACAATTCAGTTCTCATTAGGTGGGGAAAACCCAATGAGTCCAGGTAAGAAAAATCAAGCCATGTTCTTCGTTCAGTATGATAATGACACGAAAAACTTCGAAAAAGAGAAAGAACAAGTCATTAAAGACCTACAAAAAATGGCTGGAAAAGGCGAATGGAAAAGCCAAGACTTCGGGGCTAGTGGCGGTAGCAATGAAATTAAGCTATACGTATACGGAGATAGCTCAGAAGACATCAAACCTGTCGTTAAAGATATTCAAAATATCATGAAAAAGAATAAAGACTTAAAAGATATCGACTCTAGTATTGCAAAAACATATGCAGAATACACATTAGTCGCAGATCAAGAAAAACTAAGTAAAATGGGGTTAACTGCTGCACAGATTGGAATGGGACTTTCTAATCAACATGATCGTCCTGTTCTTACAACCATTAAAAAAGATGGTAAAGATATTAACGTATATGTAGAAGCAGAAAAACAAAATTATGAAACCATTGATGATTTAACAAATCGTAAAATTACAACACCACTTGGTAATGAAGTTGCTGTTAAAGATGTTATGACTGTAAAAGAAGGTGAAACTTCCAACACAGTAACACGTCGTGATGGTCGTGTTTATGCAGCAGTAAGTGCAAAATTAACATCCGATGATGTTTCGAAAGCATCCGCTGCTGTTCAGAAAGAAGTAGATAAAATGGACCTACCTTCTGGTGTAGATGTTTCTATGGGTGGTGTTACAAAAGATATCCAAGAATCATTCCAACAACTTGGGTTAGCGATGTTGGCTGCGATTGCCATTGTATACTTCGTTCTTGTCATTACATTTGGCGGTGCCCTTGCACCACTCGCAATTTTATTCTCGCTACCATTTACAATTATCGGTGCTCTTGTTGCCTTATTAATCTCTGGTGAGACATTAAGCGTATCAGCAATGATTGGTGCCCTTATGTTAATCGGTATCGTCGTAACGAATGCGATTGTCCTCATCGACCGTGTTATTCATAAAGAGCGTGAAGGCCTATCAACACGCGAAGCATTGTTAGAAGCTGGCGCAACACGCTTACGCCCAATTCTAATGACCGCAATCGCAACAATTGGTGCCCTTATCCCACTTGCACTAGGATTTGAGGGCAGTGGATTAATTTCTAAAGGCCTTGGAGTAACAGTAATTGGTGGATTAACAAGTTCAACATTATTAACTCTTCTTATCGTTCCAATTGTTTATGAAGTACTCAGCAAATTTAAAAAGAAAAAGAAAACTGTAGAATAAAAAAATAACCTCGCGCGCAGCGAGGTTATTTTTTATTTCCAAACAATATTAGAAAATCTCCATAGCCTTCCTTCTCTAAGTCCTCTCTCGGAATAAATTGAAGTGCTGCTGAATTAATACAATAACGGAGACCACTTGGACCTGGTCCATCTGGGAATACATGACCAAGGTGGGCATCCCCCTCTTTACTTCTTACTTCCGTACGCGTCATATTGTGGCTAACATCCATTTTCTCTTTCACACTAGCTGACATAACCGGCTTTGTAAAACTTGGCCAACCACATCCACTATCAAATTTATCTAGTGAAGTAAACAGCGGTTCACCTGATACAATATCTACATATAGACCTTCCTCTTTATGATTCCAATATTCATTTTGAAACGGAGGCTCTGTTCCATTTTCCTGTGTTACGTAAAACTGCATATCTGTTAATCGTTCTTTTAAATGGGCATTATCTTTAGGCCAATGTTTTTTTATAAAAGCATCACGTCCTGATCCTTGACGATATAACTCATAACGAAATGTATTTTTCTTATGATAATCTTGATGATACCCTTCAGCTGGATAAAATGTAGTAGCAGGGAGTATTTTTGTAGCAATTGGTTTCGAAAACCGGCCGCTCTCAGCAAGTGCCATTTTTGAAGCTTCTGCTTGTTCACGCTGTTCTTCGCTATGATAAAAAATTACAGTCTCATACGATTGTCCACGATCATGAAATTGACCTCCAATATCTGTTGGATCAATTTGTCTCCAATAAATGTCTAATAATTTTTCATACGGCATTTTATTTGCATCGAATGTAATTTGTACCGCTTCATAATGCCCTGTTGTTTCAGAACAAACCTCTTTATAAGTCGGATTCTCTTTATGCCCACCCGTATAACCTGAAACAACCTGTATAATACCTTCCATCTCTTCGAATGGTGAAACCATACACCAGAAACATCCTCCTGCAAACGTTGCAATTTCTACCTTTTCGTTTATAGCCATTTATTTCACCCCAATTATTTAATTCTTCTTACAGTATGGCATAAGAAGTCAGAAGTTATAAAAGAAAAAGCACCGGCGTCCGATGCTTTTTCCTTCACTCTATTTCTTAGCAGAATCTTTTTCTATCTCATCGCTCGTCACATCTAACACATCTAATAGAAACACAAAAATTGGTATACCAATAATAAGCCCCCACACACCTAAAAAGTGTTCAGAGAAAGTTAATACCATAAATGTATAAAAAATCGGTAAATTCGTTTTTTGTGACATGAATTTTGGATTTAACACATAACTTTCAAGTGCATGAATGAAAGTAACAATAATTATAATATAGATAACATATGTAATGCCACCAATATTATAAGCAATCATGCAGAGCGGAATTAGCGAAATAATTACACCAGCTACTGGAATTAAGCCGAGTAAAAAGATCATTAACGCCAAACCAAGCAATTGTGGAAATCCTAAAATCCATAGTGCAATAACAGATAAAACGCAATTAACAATAGCAATTAAAAACTGCGCTTCAATTACTTTTCCGAAAGAACGTGCAAATTTCTTTCCGAAATATTCAATTTCATTATAAAAAACGGCAAGTCTGCTCTCTTTAAATTTCGCGGTAAAAGCGACAATACGCGCCTTCTCAAGCAAGAAGAATAAGCTTAAAATAAGAGAAAGGAAAAATTGCAACCCAAATTTCCCAACATTAGCGATAGATTTATAAAGAATGTCCACACCTTGCCCAATATATTTGGAAAGCTCCATATGGTTAATGGCATTAATTGCTGCCTTTATAATGTCATTATCTGGCGGATTTTTAAAGAATACATTAAACTGGTAGATTAATTGTGAGATTTGCACCGTTAGTACTGGCAGATACTTAACTAACGTAACGGCAATTCCACCAACTAACATCACATATAATAACGCTATAATAATTTTTCGATTAATCGGCAGAAAATGATCGAGTTTTCGAGAAATAAATTTTTGAAATCGATCCATTAAATACGTAAGCATAAACGTGATTAAAATTAAATTAAACATACTTTGTAGCCCATATAATATAAGAGCTAATAAAAGCAATACCAGCAATCTTTGAAATCCTTTGCTTTGAAACAGGTTTTTCATTTGCATAATCGACGAGTGATCTCTCCTGTCCTATAAAGTGAAACTTTAATAAGTGGGCTTTTCTTTATCTCCCCCACAAATTAGGCGTTTATCGGTATCTCCTCTAGATCTGAGTTCGGATACATGATGTTACTTTCTATTTTACAATACAATGGTCCTTTTCAGAACGCATTATGCAAAGTATTAATGAAGATTTAAGGAAAATCTTATGTTCTTTCATAATAAAATAGGTCATACAACTACTGTAACACAAAAAGCAAGCTATCAGTAGAAATCTGTTCTACAAATAGCTTGCTTTTATATTTTTACAAAACACATTCTATTATCCAAGAAATGGCATTAGCATTGGAATAATAACAACTGTTACAACCCCAACTACTTTTACTTCAATACTTGCCATCGCTGCCTCTCAAATACGAAGCAGCTTCTTCAGTTCCTTTGCATATGTGCGACTTACCGGTACTTTGGAACCATCTTTCATAATTAAATTATAAGTGGAGTTAAACCAAGGCTGTATTTCCGAAATGTGGTTAATGTTCGCAATAAAACTACGATGAACGCGCATAAAACTTGTTTGCGGCAGTTTCTTTTCTAAAATAACAAGCGTATCATATGTTACGTATGTTTCCCGGAGTGTCTTTACAGTTACCTTTCCGTCAACAAGTCCTACATAAACAATATCTTTAATATTCACAAGTACAATAGATTCTTCGATTGGAAGTGCAAGCTTATGCATCTCCGGAGCTACATCTATACTCTTCATATTTTGATGTTTCTCTGTTTCATTCTCCTTTCTCTTCTTATATTTTTTTAATGTCTGTGCAATACGCTCTTCATCAAACGGCTTTAAAATATAATCTAATGCATCCACTTCAAATGCCTGCAATGCATATTGATCATACGCTGTTGCAAATACAACGGCAGGTGGACTCTTCATTTTCTTTAATATATTTGCGATCTCAAACCCATTATCATTTGATAACTGAATATCTAAAAAGACAAGATCCGGCTTGTTCTCCATTAGCTTTTCCAATGCATCTTCCACACAATCAGCTTCTTCGATTACATCAACCTCTTTTGTACGCTGCAATAAATATTTCAATTCATCCCGTGCTAACATTTCATCATCGACTACTAATACTTTTAACACCACTCTCTTCCTCCTCTATGTTTTGAATCGGAATTGTAAATACAATCTCTGTCCCTTTTTCTACTTCACTCTCAATATGAAGAATTGTCTCTTTCCCAAACAATCCTATCAACCGCTGATTAATATTATATAAGGCCGTCCCCGTTCCTTTTTTCGATACAACAACAGCTTTTCCTAACTGCTCTAAACGCTCCCTTTCAATCCCTTGTCCATTATCTTTCACTTTAAAATGAACCATGTCTCCTGTCGCATATACATGAACCTCTACCTCACAAATGGGCTGTTTCTTTGGAAAGGCGTGACGAAGTGCATTTTCTACTAATAACTGCAATACAAATGGCGGAAGCAAAATTGTCTGTAACCCTTCTCCGATATATGTTTTCACCTCATACTTATTTGGAAACCTTGCCTGTTCTAACGATAAATATGCATGTACATGATTCAGCTCCTGCTTCAGCGGAATCAACAATTGACGAGCCCCTTGTAAATTACAACGGAAATAAACACTAAGCTGTAATAAAAGTTTTCTAGCCTTTTCTACATCTGTGCGGCATAAAGCTGATACTGTATTAATTGCATTAAATAGAAAATGCGGATTAATCTGTGCTTGCAATGCTTTTATTTCTGCATCTTGAAGTAATTTACTTTGTAATTCTGCTTCTCCTAACTCAAGCTGTGTTGAGAAAATCTTCGCCAACCCTTCTGCTAATTCTTCTTCCACACGACTTAATTGGTTCGAATTTTTAAAATACAACTTTAATGTTCCCATTGTATTCCCGTGCGAAGTTAACGGAATCACAATCGCTGCTTGCAAGGGACATCCTTCATGTTGACAATCAATTACCTCTCGCGATTTCGCTTTCATTATTTTCCCTGTTTTTAAAACTGCTTTTGATAACCCTGTAATTAAACTATGAGAAGGTATATGGTGATCAGATGCTAATCCTACGTGCGCTAATATTTTTTCTGTATCTGTTAAAGATACCGCATCTGTTCCTGTAAAGCGATGGATAATTTGTGCCACATGTTTACAAGATTCCTCTGTTAAACCTTGGCGAAAATAAGGTAATGTCTTATCAGCAATCCCAAGTACCTTATGAGTTTGTAAAGCCTTTGCATTTTCTTCTTGGCGTAAAATAGCTTGTATCATAGAAAGTAAAATAAAACTACCAAAACTGTTCACAAGAATCATCGGTATTGCAATCGTTTTCACAATGTTAAAACCATCTTCTACAATAAATAAGATCATAATCATTTCTAAAGAAACAATAAGAACACTTAAAATAGCTGAGAATTTAGGTGTAACGGCACGATTATGGCTTTGAAAAATACGACCAATATAGCCAGCAATAATTCCTGCTAAAATAGACGAAATTGCACAACTAAGAGCTGTCGTTCCCCCAAGCATATAGCGATGAATACCAGCAATAAATCCAACGCCGATCCCGATAATTGGTCCTCCCAATAAACCGCTAATCCCAACGCCCATAATACGTGTATTTGCAATGGTACTTGATGAAGAAACACCTTGTAGCCAGTTTTCATTCATAATGGTATTCCCTGCAATTTCAATCCCTGTGTAATTGCTTACAATTGTAAATAGCGAAAAAATACAAATGAGCATAAACTTATCTTTATATCCATCTTGTTTCTGAACGAGGCGCCGAAACGTTTTAATATGTGAAAGTAAAAAACCTAAGATAACAATTAATCCAACACGCTCAATCATCATAAGCACTAAATCTAGCATCTGTGATTCATCCTTTGTTTGTTTATATATACATCAATTAAAAAACCGACATACCCCCCCTCTTTTTAGATGGGAAAGAGCATCTGGCCATGCATAG
>NZ_JBALQK010000057.1:0-24651 GCF_036965845.1 Bacillus sp. JJ1127
GAAGTTGTAAGTGATTTTTTCTCACGTTCAACCACTACAAATTTACCATTTGAATTTTTACCTTCTTTCGGCACAAAACTCTCTACTTTATCACCATTTACTGCTAAAATATCTCTACTATCATACTTTAAATTTGCTATGCCATTATCGATGCCACTAGCATTTTTTGCTTGATCAGCTGAATTACTTGTTTGTGTTTCAGCGAAGGAAATAAATGAATAATTAATAGTGCATAAACCAACTAATAAACATGTTAGGAATTTTATTCCTTTAATATTTTTCTTAATTTTCAAAAAATCAACTCCTGTCTTTTTTAAAATTATATCATAAAATCACGATTTTCGTATATTGATAAATTTTTTTACTTACTCAAACTAGATAGTTTTTCATCGGCTTTCATGCGCCCGATCCTTTTTACTTGTTCGAGCGTTCTGACAAAGTAAATATCGTATGAAAAAGCCCGATTAGTTCAACTAACCATCAGTGAGAAAAGCATCACTTATGGAAACTTCACTTTATATCGTGTCGAAGCGCTGATATATTTGCTCCCAATGAAAAAAACGCCCTGTAAACAGGGCGCTTCCATTTTTCTTTCATTATCCAGTTCCAGCGGCTAGAATGAGCCGCTTCCACTTTCAATACTGTCCAGCTTCGCCTCCTAGACCCTCATGTCTAAGAACCTTCCGCACCAGAAGATAAAAAGCATCTTCTGTGCGAAAGAACCTTAGCCAACGGGTCTGAACAGTCGGCTCCGCATTTCTATTTAACCGATAGAACCTTCCATCTCAAATTTGATTAGACGGTTCATTTCAACTGCGTATTCCATTGGAAGTTCGCGAGTGAATGGCTCGATGAAGCCCATTACGATCATTTCTGTAGCTTCTTGCTCAGAAATACCGCGGCTCATTAGGTAGAATAATTGTTCTTCTGATACTTTTGATACTTTTGCTTCGTGCTCAAGTGAAACGTGATCGTTTTTGATCTCGTTGTAAGGAATTGTATCAGATGTAGATTGGTTATCCATGATTAATGTATCACATTCGATGTTAGAGCGAGAGTTTGTCGCTTTTGGTCCGAAGTGTACGATACCACGATACGTTACTTTACCACCATGTTTTGCAATCGATTTAGAAACGATTGTTGAAGATGTGTTTGGTGCTAAGTGAATCATTTTCGCACCAGCATCTTGGTGTTGGCCTTTACCAGCAATCGCGATAGATAATGTTAAACCACGAGCGCCTTCGCCTTTTAAGATAACTGCTGGGTATTTCATCGTTAATTTAGATCCGATGTTACCGTCAATCCATTCCATCGTTGCGTTTGCTTCACAAACAGCACGTTTTGTAACTAGGTTATATACGTTGTTCGCCCAGTTTTGGATTGTTGTATAACGGCAATATGCATCTTTCTTAATGATGATTTCTACTACCGCACTGTGCAGTGAATTTGTTGTGTAAACAGGTGCTGTACAACCTTCTACGTAGTGTACGTGTGCGCCTTCGTCTACGATAATAAGCGTACGCTCGAATTGTCCCATATTTTCAGAGTTAATACGGAAATACGCTTGAAGTGGTGTATCAACTTTTACACCTTTTGGAACGTAGATGAATGATCCACCAGACCAAACTGCAGAGTTTAATGCTGCGAATTTGTTGTCAGTTGGTGGGATTACTTTTCCGAAATGCTCACGGAAAATATCTTCGTTCTCTTTTAATGCGCTATCTGTATCTTTGAAGACGATTCCTAGGGCTTCTAGGTCTTCTTTCATGTTGTGGTATACAACTTCAGATTCGTACTGTGCAGATACACCAGCTAAATATTTTTGCTCAGCTTCTGGAATACCTAATTTATCAAATGTAGCTTTAATTTCATCAGGTACTTCATCCCAAGACTTCTCAGATTTCTCAGATGGTTTTACGTAGTACGTAATTTCGTCGAAATCTAAGTCGTTTAAGTCGCCGCCCCATTGTGGCATTGGCATTTCGTAGAACTTATCCAGTGATTTTAAACGGAAGTCTAACATCCACTGTGGTTCTTCTTTCATACGTGAAATCTCTTCAACGATTTCTTTTGTTAAGCCGCGTCCTGCACGGAAAATCGAAACGTCTTTATCCTTGAAACCATATTTGTAATCGCCGATATCTGGCATTTGCTTCGCCATGTTGGTATGTCCCTCCTTAGATAACCACGTGTTTAGGAACCTTTTACATTACTTATCTTCGTGTAAGCCTTTTTCTAATGCTTTCCAAGCTAATGTTGCACATTTAATACGTGCTGGAAACTTGCATACGCCTTGTAATGCCTCAATATCTCCTAAATCTACGCTGTCATCATACTCTTTTCCTAGCATCATGTCAGAGAAAATTTTAGAAAGCTTAAGTGCCTCTTCAATTTTCTTTCCTTTTACTGCTTGCGTCATCATCGAAGCTGAAGACATAGAGATGGAACAACCTTCTCCTTCAAACTTCGCTTCTTGTACAATTCCATCTTCTACTTTCATCGTAAGTTGAATACGATCGCCGCAAGTTGGATTGTTTAAGTTAACTGTAACACTATCTTCTAACACGCCATGGTTACGAGGATTCTTATAATGATCCATAATAACTTGACGATATAACGTATCTAAATTATTAAAAGACATTTGTGAAATACTCCTTTGTTTTCGTTAGCGCTTCAACAAATGTATCAATTTCTTCTTTTGTATTATATAAATAGAAGCTTGCACGTGCTGTAGAAGAAGCTTTTAACCACTTCATAAGCGGCTGTGCACAGTGATGTCCTGCGCGAACCGCAATGCCTTCTACATCTAATACTGTCGCTACATCATGCGGATGTACTTCATCGATATTAAATGTAACAAGACCAGCGCGATACTTTGGTCCATAAATTGTAACGCCATCTACTTCTGATAGTCTTTCTAAAGCATACTGCGCTAATTCATGTTCATGCTTTTCAATATTATCAAGACCGATTTCTTCTAGGAAATCAATTGCCGCTCCAAGTCCGATTGCATTACCGATAATCGGTGTACCTGCTTCAAACTTCCACGGCAGTTCTTTCCACGTAGAATCTTGTAAGTCTACGAAATCAATCATTTCACCACCAAATTCAATTGGCTCCATATTCTCTAGCAATTCCTTCTTACCATATAATACGCCGATACCTGTAGGCCCGCACATTTTATGAGCGGATAATGCATAGAAATCACAATTTAAATCTTGTACATCCACTTTCATATGAGGCGTACTTTGTGCACCATCAACGATCATGATTGCACCATTTTGATGTGCAATTTCTGCAATTTCTTTTACAGGATTAATCGTTCCAAGTACGTTAGACACATACATAATAGAAACGATTTTTGTATTCGGTGTAATTGTTTGACGAGCATCCTCTAATGAGATTGTCCCGTCCGGCTGAAGCGGAAGATATTTTAATGTTGCGCCCGTTTTCTTTGCAACTTGTTGCCACGGGATAATATTACTATGGTGCTCCATGTAAGAAATGACGATTTCATCGCCTTCTTTTACATTTTCACGTCCATAGCTTGCTGCTACTGTATTTAATGCAGTTGTTGTTCCACGCGTGAAAATAATTTCTTCCATTGATTTCGCGTTAATAAACTTGCGAACTTTCTCACGTGAACCTTCATACGCATCGGTAGCTTTTGTACCGAGCGTATGAACACCGCGATGCACGTTAGAATTATATTCTTTATAGTAACGCTCTAACGTTTCAATGACTTGAATTGGTTTTTGAGAAGTTGCTGCACTATCGAAATAAACAAGTTGTTTGCCGTTCACTTTTTGATCAAGAATTGGAAACTGTTTGCGTATTTCATGAATATTCATTAGCGAACTTTCCTTTCAATTACCTCAACAAGCTGCGCTTTTACTCCTTCAATTGGAAGCTCATTTACTACAGGTGCTAAGAATCCATGGATGACTAAACGTTCTGCTTCTTTCTTCGGAATACCACGGCTCATTAGGTAGTATAGTTGTACCGGATCTACGCGGCCTACAGAAGCTGCGTGACCTGCCATTACATCGTCTTCATCGATTAGAAGAATTGGGTTCGCATCACCGCGTGCTTTTTCATTTAACATAAGAACGCGAGAAGATTGTTGTGCATTTGATTTAGATGCACCGTGTTCAATCTTACCAATTCCGTTAAAGATAGATGTTGCACTATCTGTTTGTACACCGTGTTTTAAAATGAATCCTTCAGAGTGTTTACCGAAGTGAACAACTTTAGTTGTAAAGTTTTGTGTTTGGTTACCACGACCAATTGTTACTGTTTTTGTATCAGCAAATGATCCGTCGCCCATTAAGTTCGTTACGTTCTCTGAAATTGTATTTCCGTCATTCATAAGACCTAATGCCCACTCAATACGACCATCACGGCCAACAACACCGCGGCGGTTTACGTAAGTTGTTACATCTTTCGCCAATAGATCAACTGCACCGAATTTCACTTGTGCACCTTGTTCTACGATTACTTCTGCCACGATATTTGCAATACCTGTAACAGTTTCGTTTGCTACATAGTTTTCTACATAAGTTGCAGAACTGTTTGCATCTGCTACAAATAATACGTGGTTATATACGTTTGCTTCTTCGCCGTCTACTAAGAATACAGCTTGAAGTGGTGTTTCAAGAACAACGTTTTTCGGAACATATACAAATGCACCGCCGTTGATTAATGCTGCATGAAGTGCTGTTAAACGATGCTCATCCACTTTCACGCCGCCCTGCATTAAGTACTTTTGTACTAATTCAGCATGCTCAGTTGTAGCTGTTACGATATCTGTGAAAATAACACCTTTTTCTTTTGCTTCATTCGCTAAAGAAACGAATGCAGTTGTACCAGCACGTTGTACTAATACGCTGTTATTTTCGTCGATTAAGTTTTTCACTGCTTCTGGAAGCTCTGCTAAAGAACTTACAGGCTCTTGCTTAGCAGCGTCGCCTTTTCCGATAAAGTCCCATTTATCAATTTTTGTTTTATCAGGCGTTGGCATTGGAAGTTCAGTTGCTTGTGCAAGAGCTTGTAAGCGGAACTCAGTCAACCAAGCAGCTTCGTTTACTTCGCTTGCGCGCTGACGGATTGTTTCTTGATCGAAAGGTAATGTACCGATTGTCATGTTTATGCTCCTCTCTTACGCTTCTTGCTCTGCTGTTTCGTCTTCAATACCTAATTCTTTTTTGATCCAGTCGTAACCTTCAGCTTCTAGACGTTGTGCAAGCTCAGGGCCACCAGATTTAACAATACGACCGTTCATCATAACGTGAACGAAGTCTGGAGTGATGTAGTTTAATAAACGTTGGTAATGCGTAATCATTAGGCAACCGAACTCTTCACCGCGCATTTCGTTAATACCTTTAGATACAACTTTTAATGCGTCGATATCAAGACCAGAGTCTATTTCGTCTAAGATTGCAATTTTTGGCTCAATCATCATTAATTGAAGAATTTCGTTACGTTTTTTCTCACCGCCAGAGAAACCTTCGTTTAAGTAACGTTGTGCCATTTCTGGATCCATTTCTAGGAATTCCATGTTTTTATCTAATTTACGGATAAATTTCATAAGAGAAATTTCATTGCCCTCTTCACGACGTGCATTAATTGCAGAACGTAAGAAGTCAGCGTTTGTTACTCCGCTAATTTCACTTGGATATTGCATTGCTAGGAATAGACCTGCTTGTGCGCGCTCATCTACTTCCATTTCTAATACATCTTCACCGTCGATGATGATGCTGCCTTCTGTTACTTCATATTTTGGGTGACCCATAATTGCAGAAGATAAAGTTGATTTACCTGTTCCGTTAGGTCCCATAATTGCGTGGATTTCTCCACCTTTCACTTCAAGGTTTACACCTTTTAAAATCTCTTTGCCATCGATTGATACATGTAAGTCTTTAACCGTTAATGTAGAACCAGCCATCTCAATACCTCCATTAATCCTCTATATACATTTTAAAAGTTCCTAAAACATTCACATTCTCATTTTATTCTCATTCTAATTTTATATCAAATAAAATGATATCGCAAACAATGAAAAAAAGTAACAATTTTTCCACAAATGTATCTAATTATTCCCTCACATTCTATTATGATACACCTTTCTTCTTATATATAAAGAAAAAAGGGCTGGAAATTTACCAGCCCTTTCCTGCTTCTATTCACTTACTGGAAGTACAGCTCCCTTATATTCTTTATTAATAAAATCTTGAATTTCTTTGGAATGTAATACTTCTACAAGTGCTTTAATTTCTTTCTTATTTTTATCCCCTTTACGAACAACAACTACGTTTGCATATGGAGAATCCTTACCTTCAATTGCAATTGCGTCTTTCTCTGGATTTAATTTCGCATCAATCGCATAGTTTGAGTTAATTAAAACCGCATCGCCTTCTTTATTGTTATACACTTGTGGTAATAAACCAGGCTCAATGTCTGTTTTGAACTTCAAGTGTTTCGGATTTTCCGCAATATCTTTTGTAGTTGCTTTAACAGGTTCTACACCGTCTTTAATTTTTAAAATGCCCTCTTTTTGTAAAATTGCTAACCCACGTCCATGGTCAGCAACAGAGTTACTCATAATGATTGTCGCTCCGTCTGGCAGGTCTTTTAAGCTTTTATATTTTTGGGAATATACACCGATTGGCTCTAAATGAATTTTCCCTGCTACTTCAAAATCATATTTTTTATCTTTCATTTCTTTCTCTAAGTACGGAATATGCTGGAAGTAGTTTGCATCTAAATCTTTATCCGCTAACGATTTATTCGGCAGTACGTAATCTTGGAATTTTTTAATTTCTAGTTTTATACCTTTTTTCTCCAGTAACGGTTTTGCCTGTTCTAAAATAACAGCGTGCGGTACGTTAGAAGCACCAACAACAAGCTCATCCTTACTTTTTTCACTTTTTCCTCCACAAGCAGCTAATCCGAAAATTGACGTTGTAATAAGTGCTGTAAGTAATAATTTTTTCATATTGTAAACACCCTTCCCTTTTTATCTATCGTTTATCAATTCGAGTTGTAACAAAATCCCCAATCCATTGAATAAAGAAAACAACAAGTAATACACAAATTGTTGCAACGATTGTCACATCGTTATTTCCACGCTGGAATCCTTCTAAATATGCGAGTGTACCGAGTCCACCAGCCCCAACAACACCAGCCATTGCTGTATACCCTACAAGGGCAATTGTCGTTACTGTAATACCAGATACTAGTGCTGGCAGTGATTCTGGAATCAATACCTTCCAAATGATTGTGCTTGTTTTTGCTCCCATTGCTTTTGAAGCTTCAATAACCCCTTTATCAATTTCACGAAGTGCAATTTCAACCATCCTTGCATAGAATGGCGCTGCTCCAATAATTAAAGCTGGCAGTGCTGCACTTGCCCCAAGAATTGTCCCAAGGAGAATCTTAGTAAATGGGATTAATAAAATAATTAAAATGATAAATGGAATGGAACGAAAAATATTTACGAACGCTCCACTCACAGTGTGGACCATCTTGTTTTCCCACAAATTATCCTTCGCTGTCATAAAAAGTAATAATCCTAAAATAAGACCGAAAATAAATGTGGCAATTGCTGCGATTGCCGTCATGTATAATGTTTCACCTGTTGCTTCTAGCATTTGATTCCAATCAACATTTAATAGTAGCTTATCCATGTGCAATCACCTCCAGCTCTACTTGCTCCTGATTGATTCCCTCTATTGCTTGCTGGATTGCCGCTTCTTCACCATTTAAGTGAACAACTAGATTTCCATAAGACCCATTGTTCGTTTGAGCGATATTTCCTTGAAGTACACTCACTTCTATATCATCTCGTCTCATTAATCTCTGAAGCACTGGACGTTCTACAGAATCGCCAATAAACTGCAAACGAATCACTTTACCATCTGGATATTTCTCTAGTAAACTCTCAATCGTTTCATTTGTATCATCAGAATCCGTTATCTGCTGTACAAATCGTTTTGTAATCTCCTGCTGTGGATTACGGAATACCTCTAGTACAGGACCGCTTTCTACGATTTTTCCTTTTTCCATTACCGCAACGCGATTACAAATTTTTTGAATGACATGCATTTCATGTGTAATTAATACAATTGTTAAATCAAGACGCTTATTGATATCTAATAGTAAATCTAAAATTTGATCTGTCGTTTCTGGATCCAGTGCTGATGTCGCTTCATCACACAAAAGTACTTTTGGATTATTCGCTAACGCTCTCGCAATTCCAACACGCTGCTTTTGTCCACCACTTAATTGAGATGGATACGCATCGCCTCTTCCTTCTAATCCAACAAGATGAATTAACTCATCTACACGCTTTCTTCGCTGCGCTTTATCCACTCCTGCAATTTCAAGTGGAAAAGCAATATTTTCACGTACAGTTCGTGACCAAAGTAAGTTAAAGTGCTGAAAAATCATTCCGATTTCTTGCCTTGCCTTTCGAAGCTCATTTCCAGTAATTGCTGAAATAACACGATCAGCTATCGTAATCTGTCCGGAAGTCGGCTTCTCTAATTGATTGAATAATCTGATTAATGAGCTTTTTCCAGCGCCACTATATCCAATAACACCAAAGATTTCACCTTTCTCTATTTTCAAATTGGCGTTATCCACAGCAGTGACATCACCGCTTTTTGACTTATATATTTTCTTTACATTCTCTAATCGAATCATGGTGTATCACCCCTTTTTTGTTTAAAAAGCAGAAACAGCTCGTTCAGAATGTAAGGAGGATGGAGCTTCTGACATAGAGGCGCTTTTTGCCTCGTAGGAAGAAGCGAAGCCATCGAACATTCTAACTGCTGAAGCTGGCTTTCTTAGCTCTTCTCCTACAAATTCTGTTGATCTTTTTATGCAGGATACAAAAGTCTTGCCGTTATAGCTAAATGATGTAACGGTTCCTTTTGTTGCTTACATGTCCTCCTCATTCAAACAACAAAAAAACCTTTCTGCTTGTAAAATGAGCAGAAAGGTTTATATGCGTATATCAACATGGTCCCTTTCTCTCATCTCTCAAAGCATTTGCTTTGCAGGAATTGGCACCATTTCAACATAAAAGTTGACGGTTGCCGGGTTTCACAGGGCACAGTCCCTCCACCTCTCTTGATAAGAGAAATCAGATTTAATTTTCGTCTGATTTGAAATTTATGAAATTGTCTATATTTTATGACTTGAATTGTATCAATATACATTCGCTATGTCAACAGATTTTTTTATAAAAAATAAAACTTCAAAATATTAAGCACCTACTGACATCGGCTTACATATATGAAATACAGATTCAAATAATAGCATTGTGCGATACGTTCCAGAATAATGTACACGCCCATTATTAATTAAGGTTTGTAATCGAATATTCCCGGTAACTAGTCGTTGCAAGTCTTCCTCCAAAAAGCAAACAATTTGTTCTGTTCCCCTTGTTTCCTTCAAAACTTGTATATACTCTCTTGAAATTTGAAGTGAATAACACTCATCTCCCAAACGGATATTAATTGTTTTTTCTCCTTGTCTTAGAAGCGGCTCTAAATGATATTGGTTATTAGCATAAGTTACAAATGATTGAAGCAACGAATATAACCCCATTCTAATCACATCCTTCATATCACTTTCTACTAATACCATTCCACTCTGCTAAAGAGCAATCCTGTTGCTTTCTCTCGACAAATAACGGAGCACTGCTGCCTTTAGAGCATATTTCCCAAGAAATATGTCGAGGCGGCAAAAACTTTGCCGCCTATTGTAATTCATTATATAAATATTCAACCGAATGAAATGCATATATTTTCTTCGTCAGTGTCCCATTTTCAAATACAAGTAAACACGGTACACTTTCTATTTCATATTCCCTAGCTAAATGCGGAGCATAGTTTAAATCTAACATCCCAATTTTCAAGTCAAATATTGCTGCTTCTACAACTGTTAACATCTTCTTTGCTAATTGGCATGTTCCACACATTGGTGTATATACATATAACACTGTTTTTTCTTGGTTTGCTATTAGATCTGTAGCTTCAGCACCTGTCCAGTCAATCACTTCTATCATTCCTTACCGTAAATATTCTGTATAAACGTCAATGTCAGCTCCCCATAGTACGTTCGCTAAATGAGAAGATGGCGCAGTCGCCACTTCACGATACGAACGATCAATATAAATATGCTCAGCCTGCGGAAATTCTTTACGAAATTGTTTTCTTAACTTTTCCCCTGCATCATCAGCATCCACTAGCACATATACTTCTTTATCAAAAAACTGATCAATGAGCTCATCCATTTTCGACAAACCAATTGTACCATTTGTGCAAACAATTTCCACCGGTTCTCGAATAATAGATTCAATCTTTCTTCTATCTGATTTACCTTCTACAATAATGACTTTTTCTACATAAATCATATGTCATCACCCGATCACCATATACTATAAAAATAACCTTACTTTAGTATATAGTATATTCGATATTTTCATGTTGTTTCCTGTTTATTTTTGCAAAGAAAAGCGGAAGCGGTTTGCTCAGAATGTGAGGGGGATGGAGCTTCTGACGTAGAGGCGCTTTTTGCCTCGCAGGAAGAAGCGAAGCCACCGAACATTCTAACCGCTGGAGCTGGACATCAAAGAAAAGCGGAGCCGACTGTTTAGCCCCGTTGGCTAAGGTTCTTTCGTACAGAAGACGCTTTTTGTCTTCTTGTGCGGAAGGTTCTTAGAAAGAAGGGGCTAGGAGGCATAGCTGGACAAAGAAAAGCGGAAGCGGTTTGTTCAGAATGTGAGAGGGATGGAGCTTCTGACACATAAGCATTCGTAATACAAAATAAAAAGGACAGCACATAGGCTGTCCTTTTTGATTTAACTAAAATTAGTCTTGGTTTGTCATTTCTGCGTATTGTTCTGCAGTTAATAACTTTTCAACTTCACTTGCATCAGAAAGTTCAATTTTAACCATCCATGCACCTTCGTATGGAGATTCGTTAACAAGTTCTGGTTGGTCACTTAATTCTTCGTTTACTGCTACAACTTTACCACTTACAGGAGCGTATAATTCAGAAACTGTTTTAACAGATTCTACGCTTCCGAATGGCTCGTCAGCTTTAAGTGTTGCACCTACTTCAGGAAGTTCAACGAATACGATGTCGCCTAACTCACTTTGTGCAAAATGAGTAATACCGATAACAACCTCGTTGCCTTCAGTTTTTACCCATTCGTGTTCTTCAGAGTAACGTAAATGATTTGGAATGCTCATGACTGTACCTCCTGTGAATGTATTAATTATGTAAAAATACCTTATTGGTACTTTTTCCACACACTTTCAAACTGCTCTTCGTTAAAACCAAGTGTTACATTCGTTCCATCTGTTACGATTGGACGTTTAATCAACATGCCATCAGATGCTAAAAGCTCAAACATTTCGTCTTCACTTGCATCCTTTAACTTATCTTTTAAGCCAAGCTCGCGGTAACGCATTCCACTTGTATTAAAGAATTTTTTTAATGGCAATTCACTTTTTGCATGTAAATTACGTAAATCTTCTTTTGACGGTGGATTTTCAACAATATGAATCATCTCATATGCTACATCGTTTGCCTCGAACCATTTTTTTGCTTTTTGGCATGTGCCACACTTTGGGTATGAATAAAATGTTACTGTCATAAATTCACCTACTTTTTTACTAACCTTTACCTTTATCATATAGAAAACGTTTTATTATTTCAAACGATTATTCTCCAAACTTTAACTTATTTCGTCACAATTTTCTTTTATCCTGCAAATTTTCCTTATTTTCCGCCATTTCTATCTATAAAATTTTTCTCTCCCGATTCACTGTGTATACGGAACCCGAACATATATCTTAAACAAACGTTTATTTAAATGAATACAAATAAGAAAACAAAAACGAAACGAACGTCCCATATCTAATCTCCCCCATTTCCAAAGTCAAGTGACAAAAATGTAAGGTTGATTCAAAAAAATGTAAGTAAAATCGATAGCCCATTTTGATTTTCTATATTATAATCAATTGAATTTGCTTACATTACTAAAACATAGGAGATCATTATGAAAAAATCTAAGCTTTCATCTTTTCTTCCATTAAGTTATATACTTCTACTCGTACTTGTAAGCCCCCTTTACGATGTACTGAATAAATCTGGCGTTCATGCCGTTGATGTTACAACAATAGTTGATGATTGGATTCCGTTTGTAAAGGCATTTATTATTCCGTATTTACTTTGGTTTCCATACTTATACGGCGCACTCATTTATTACTGTTTTACTGATCGCAAGCAATATTACGTAGCACTAAGCAGCGTGATTCTTGGGAAGCTGACTTGTTTTTCTATTTACTACTTTTGGCAAACTACTGTACCGCGTCCAACAGTTGTAGGAACAGATGCATTCTCTGAGTTAGTTCGCTATATTTATAGTATTGATCAACCTGTAAACTGTTTTCCTAGCATCCATGTTCTCACAACATTCGTAATTATGTTAGTTGCTTATAAGCGAAGAGAACAACACATATGGGAATATTTGATTCTTACTTTCTTTGGTACACTCATTATTCTATCTACGTTATTTACAAAACAACATGCCTTCTTAGATGCGGTTTCTGGTATGGCAGTTGCAAGTACTCTGTACTTCGGTGTGCAACTACTGCTAGTGAACCGAAAAGACACTGTTACAATTCCAGCAAGACAAACTTATAAACTATAATAAAAAAGCAGACTGTGGCTTCTTCAGTCTGCTTTTATCTATATAAAGGAGATTTTCAATGTATTACATTAAGATTGTGGTACAGTCATATCACCGGCATGGATACGACCTGCTTTTCTTAGTACCATGTAAAGTATATAAGAAACAGCTACTGGGATTACGATATAAGTGATGACCAACGCTGGGACAACACTTAATCCTTGGCTAGAAATTAAATTAATTGGTGCAATAAGAGAACTTAACCCAAGACCTGCGATTTCTTTACCTGCTTCCAAATGGAAGAGAAGTGCAGATACAGGGCCCACAATGGCACTGGCGACGACAGTTGGGACGAGAATCATTGGATTTTTAGTAATGTTCGGCAACTGTACTTTTGGAGTACAAAGCGCCTGTGCTAAAATACCACCTAAGTTATTTTCTTTCGCAGAGATAACAGCGAATCCGATAAATTGAGCTACACATCCTGCAAGTGCAGCACCCCCTGCAACACCGTCTAGACTAAGCGCAATTGCTAGAGCAGCTGATGATGCTGGAGAAATAAGTAATAGTCCCCAAACAACTGAAAGTACGACAGAAGCAATAAATGGGCTACCAGCTGAGCTATCTTTAATAAACGCTCCAACTATATTTAAAACAGGGCTAATATTTTGAGCTAACCAAATACCGACTATGCCTGAGCCTAATATTGCTGCAAATGGAACGAGCATCATATCTAAAGCTGTTTTTCCGCTTAATCGTTTACCAATATAAACCGCTAAAGTCGCTGTTATTAACGCACCGATTGGCTCACCAGTTTTAATGATTAAACCGGCTTCAGTGATTGAAATGGACCCTGCTCCAATCGCTCCTGCAACCATTGCTGAGAAAATGACAAGTCCGTTTGCTCCAAGCATAAAAGCAATCCCTGCTCCAATTGCTGGTGCCATAAGTGATTTTGCTACAACTCCAATTGTAATTAACATTGGAATATCAACAATTCTTCCTATATTTTCGATAAGTAAACCAATTCCAAGGGATACGAAAATACCTTGTGCAATTCCGGCAGAACCTTTGAATACACGAGACATAATATATTCCTTCATCTGTTTCACCTTCTCCTATTTTAATAACCGATTGTTTTCATGTAATCACGTAAAATATCATTAGATTTTGCAAATCGGCTTTCTTCGGATTCTGTTAAGTTTAGTTCTACAACTTCTTTCACACCATCTCTTGTAATAATGCATGGTACACCTGTGCAAATATCATATTCGCCATATTCACCATCTAAAATTGCTGAAACAGCAATTACGCGATGATCATCATTAAAGATTGATTGTGCAATATAAGCTAACGAGTTTCCAATACCGTAATAAGTAGTTCCTTTACGTTTATAAATTTCCCAACCAGCTTTCGCAGTTTTCTCAACAATTTCATCTAAATCAATTTCACCAAAACGTTCTTTTTGCTCTTCCAAAATTTGCAAGATCGGTTTTCCACCGACTGTAACATGAGACCAAGCAACCATTTGAGAATCACCATGTTCTCCTAATGAATAACCTTGAATGCTACGAGGATCAACTTCAAGTATTTCAGATAAAATTGTTCTTAGGCGCGAAGAGTCTAATGATGTACCTGTACCAAGCACACGATTTCTTGGTAAACCAGACAATTCCCAAACTTGATACGTAATAATATCGACTGGATTGGATGCGATTAAGAAGATGCCATCAAATCCGCTTCCTATTACACCCCCTACCACACTTTCCATAATCTTTGCACTTGCTCCTAAAGTATCCAAGCGACTTTGTCCCGGTTTTGGTGCTGGTCCTGCTGTAATAATCACAATGTCCATATCTTTGCAGTCTTCATAAGTCCCTGCATATACTTTTGTTCTTGTATTTGTAAAGTTAATGCAGTGCGATAGGTCCATCGCTTCGCCAACTGCACGTTCATGATTTATATCAACTAATACCAATTCTTCACAGATGCCTTGATTCACAATCGAATACGCACAACTTGATCCAACTAACCCTGTACCAATAATAGCGATTTTTCTTGTGTTTCTATTCATAACAATCTCCCCTAATTGATTATGTAATCTATTTATTTTGTTATTTACACTTTTCATTATAGAGATTTACACTGTAGAAACCATGGATAGTTTGTGAAATATTGAACAAAGTTTATGTCTATTTTGTGACATCCTCTACTATGTTTCGTCATATTTGTTACAACTAAAAAAATATTTTATGCGTATTTATTGACATATATAGATAAACAAAAAAGAGAGCGAATATCAGATGAATATTCACTCTCTTTTTTGTTTATTATTGTGCACTTAATTGACTTTTCAATTGCTGAACAACCGCTGGATTTGCAGGAGCAGCTGGCTTATAATGTCCTTTTTGTAACGCATATTCATATACATTACGCTGCCTTAGTTCATCTTGATTGCGAATGTGAATCAACGTTTGATGTAACTGTTCATTATTCGACTCTGCTATGTAATTCGCATATTTAGTCAAACTAGCGTTTAATCCTGCTAAATAATCGTTAACCATATCTTTTTCGTTCATAATCGATACCCTCCTAGCCTAAAAAGGACATTAATTGTTGTTTTGTATTTCTTGCAGCTTGCGCATCTTGCTGTAGCATTTGTTTTAATTGAGGATCTGTACACTGCTGTGCATACTGATCTAATTTATTTGCAACTGTCGTGTGTCCCCCAATAAGATGGCGTAAATTTTCAAGCTCCAGCTCTGTTAAATTTGGCATAATAAAAACCTTCCTTTCTTTGTTCATTCACCATTTAGTATTTATTTGTTTTTGGATTGTATGCACGAGAAATGACGGTATAAGATATTTAATTTCCTTGTTATACGTATCTAATATCGCTTCACTCATGACGCTAACCCCCATTCGTTTTACATCCTATTAACTTTTCTTTTCTGAAATACTATCTATTTTCCCTAACATTAATTTACATATTATGAAAAATTCATTGTTTTTGAAATTTAATTAATATATCATAATTATATGATAAGAAAATTCCGAATACTCCACCTCATCAGAAGATTACACATCATCTATTAATCATAATTAATAAAGGGCTCGTCTTCGATTTTCTATTACAACAAATGAACTAGATGATATTCCTCATTGTAAATCACTATCAAAAAAGGAGATAGTAAAATGAAAACACATGAATTCCTTACAGAAATTCAAAAAATTTATGATCCGGGTCCTAGTCAAGATGCTCAAGTCTTTATTTTTTTTAGCTTCTTATTAGCGATATATACATTTCTAAAACCTGCAAAATAATAGCTTTTCTCAACTTTACCATTGAGAGCTTAATATTAATGAAAAGGACCCTAAATTATTTAGAGTCCTTTTTGTCATCAAAAACCAGTAGCCACAAAAGTGACTACTGGTTTTTGCTAAATCATTAAACTGTATAACGCTCTTCTTCTAAAATCTTCGCAGCAATTTCACGTTTCTTCGGAATTACATTAAGCGGCGTGTAACGAGTGAATTTGCGAAGCGCTGATAACATCATGCGCAGCATATCACCGTTTTCAACTGCGATAATTGTTTCTTTTGCATCTGCTTCGATTTGGTTGAATGCTTCTTGACAGAATACTTCAGTGTATAACACTTTTTGTTTATTCTTTTCAAGACCAGTTGCTTTAATTGCTTTTTCTGTACGAAGAACAGCTGATTCCATTGCATATAAGTTGCTTACGATATCCGCAATGTTAACAAGAACTTCTTGTTCTTTGTCTAATGCTTTACCGTATTTTTGAGCAGCTAATCCAGCTACCATTAAGCCAATTTTCTTCGCGTTACCTACTAAATATTTTTGAAGCGCTAATGGCTCATCGCCCACTTCTTCTGGCATCATCATCATTAACTCTTCTTGTAATTTTTGTGCTTTTTGCAGAAGTGGTAATTCACCTTTCATTGCTTTACGTAAGAACGTACCTGGTACGATTAAACGGTTAATTTCGTTTGTTCCTTCGAAAATACGGTTAATACGAGAATCGCGGTACATTCTTTCAATCTCATACTCTGCCATAAATCCGTAACCACCGTGGATTTGAACGCCTTCATCTACTACGTAATCTAATACTTCAGAACCGAATACTTTATTTAAAGAGCACTCAATTGCATATTCAGCAATAGAAGCTGCAACAGCTTTTCCGTCTTTTACTTCTTCTTCGGATAATGTGCTCATGCGGCTTTCAAATAAACCTACTGTACGATATACAGAGCTTTCAGCTGCATAGATTTTCGCTGCCATATTTGCAAGTTTTTCTTGAATTAATGGGAAACGAGCGATTGGTTGCTTAAATTGTTGACGTTGATTTGCATATTGTGCTGAAATTTCTAATGCACGTTTAGAAGAACCAACTGTACCAACGCCTAATTTATAACGGCCGATATTTAAAATGTTAAAGGCAATAACATGACCCTTACCAATTTCACCAAGTACATTTTCTTTCGGTACTAATGCATCTTCTAAAATTAACGTACGAGTAGAAGAACATTTAATACCCATTTTCTTTTCTTCGGGGCTTGTTGATACGCCTGGGTATTCTTTCTCTACGATAAATGCCGAGAAGTGCTCGCCATCTATTTTTGCATATACAACAAATACGTCAGCGAAAGCAGAGTTTGTAATCCATTGTTTTTCACCATTTAATACGTAGTGTGTACCTTCCGCATTTAAGCGAGCCGTTGTTTTTGCACCTAATGCATCAGATCCAGAACCTGGCTCAGTTAATGCGTATGCAGCTAATTTTTCACCTGTTGCTAACGCTGGTAAATATTTTTGCTTTTGCTCTTCGTTACCAAATAATACGATTGGTAACGATCCGATTCCAACGTGAGCACCATGTGTAATCGCGAAGCCGCCAGCGCGAGAGAATTTCTCTGCAATTAACGCTGAGCTAACTTTATCAAGACCAATTCCGCCGTACTCTTCTGGTACATCAGCACCTAATAATCCAAGCTCTCCAGCTTCTTTTAATAAGCGAACAGAACGATCAAACTCATGCTGCTCTAAATATTCAAGCTCCGGGAGAACTTCATTTACGATAAAGTCCTCTGTTGTTTTCGCAATCATTTTATGCTCATCGCTGTAATCCTCTGGTGTAAATACTTGATCCATTGTGATCTCATCGATTAAAAAACTACCGCCTTTAATTGCATTTCCCACTATTTTTTCCATGAAAATTTCCTCCTTCATATTTTCATAGGCCGCCTCTCTCATTTTGAGAGAAGCTGGCTCTCCCTTTATTTTTTATGGCCTTTAGTTGCTTTCACTTTTTTGTAATCTAGTTCCAGCGGCTAGAACAGTCGGCCGTTTCGCCCCTTCCTGCGAGGCAAAGAACGCCTCTTCATCAGGGCCTCCAACGTCCTCTTGTTCTGGACAAGCCGCTTCCACTTTTTATTTAATCTAGTTCCAGCGGCTAGAACGTTCGGTGGCTTCGCTTCCTCCTGCGAGGCAAAGGACGCCTCTACGTCAGAAGCTCCATCCCCCTCACACTCTAAGCGAGCCGCTTCCACTTTTTATAGTAACTCGAATACTCCAGCAGCTCCCATTCCGCCGCCGATACACATTGTTACAATACCGAACTGTTCATTACGTCGTTTCATCTCATGGATAAGAGATAATGTTAATTTTGCTCCTGTACAGCCAAGTGGATGTCCAAGTGCGATTGCACCGCCGTTTACATTTACTTTTTCTTCATCTAAGCCAAGCTCACGAATAACTTGAATTGATTGAGATGCAAATGCTTCATTTAGCTCAAATAAGCCGATATCAGATAGTTCTAATCCCGCTAATTTTAACGCTTTTGGAATCGCTGCAATTGGACCGATTCCCATTACTTCTGGCGGTACGCCAGCTACTGCAAATGAGCGGAATTTCGCAAGCGGCTTCATGCCATCGCTCACTGCTTTTTCACGATCCATTAGAAGAACGGATGCTGCCCCGTCACTCATTTGTGAAGAGTTACCAGCAGTTACAGAACCGCGAACATTAAATGCTGGGCGTAATTTTCCAAGGACATCTAATGTCGTATCCGCTCTTACTCCTTCATCTTGTGAGAAGACGATTGTTTCTTCTTGTAATTTGTTATTTGCGGAAACAGTACGAAGCGTTACATCAACAGGTACTGTTTCGTCTTCAAATTTCCCTTCTGCTAATGCTTTTGCTGCACGCTGATGACTTCTTACCGCAAATGCATCTTGCTCCTCACGGGAAATCCCATATTTCATAGCAACTTGCTCCGCTGTGTGTCCCATGCCCATATAATATTCTGGCGCCGCTTCTACAAGGCGGCTATTTGGACGAACAACATGTCCCATCATTGGAACTAAGCTCATAGATTCCGCTCCGCCAGATAATACCACTTCAGAGTGACCAAGCATAATGCGTTCTGCTCCATAAGCGATACTCTGTAATCCTGAAGAACAGTAACGGTTAATTGTAATAGCCGGAACATCATAAGAAAGTCCTGCTAATCCGCCGATATTACGTGCCATATTTAAACCTTGTTCTGCTTCTGGCATCGCACAACCGAAAATTAAATCATCAATTGGTCCTTCATAGTTATTTGCACGCTTTAACGTTTCTTTTACTACTAATGCCCCTAAGTCATCTGGACGAACTGTTTTTAATAAACCTCTCTTCGCTTTCCCAACCGGTGTTCTTGCTCCCGCAACAATGACAGCTTCTCTCATGAACGATATCTCCCCTCGTTATTAGTTACGTAATGGCTTTCCTTTTACAAGCATGTGCTGCATTCTTGCTTGTGACTTCATCTCACTTACTAAGCTAATAAATGCTTCACGTTCTACATCTAATAAATACTGCTCATCAACTTCTGTTCCGTACGGTACTTTTCCGCCAGCAATGACATATGCAAGTTTTTTCGCAATGTGTAAGTCATATTCAGAAATATAACCAGATAAATGCATTGCTTCTGCTCCAAGGACAAGCGTTGCATATCCTGTTTCACCGACAACTGGAATCTTTCTACGGATTGGCGCTTTATAGCCTGCTTCATATAAAGCAAGTGCTTTTTGTTTTGCATCATATAGTAAGTGATCGCCATTCACACTAATACCATCTTTATCGCCTAAGAAGTTATGAGAAACTGCTTCTTGTGCAGATGTTGAAACTTTTGCCATCGCTACTGTCTCAAACACTTTATTCGCAACCTTTTGCAGATCAAACTCCACACCGTTTGCCATTTTGTTTAGGTGCTTAATATATAGTTCTTTGTTACCGCCACCGCCAGGGATTAAACCAACACCAACTTCTACTAATCCCATATACGTTTCGCTAGAAGCTTGAATGCTAGCTGCTGGTAAGCAAACCTCTGTACCGCCACCAAGCGTCATGCCATATGGCGCTGCTACAACTGGCTTAGAAGAGTACTTAATTTTCGTCATTGCATCTTGGAAGTTTTTCACAACCCACTCAATTTCAAAGTAGTTATCGTCTTGCGCTTCCATTAAGATCATCGCAAGGTTGGCCCCAACGCAGAAGTTCTTCGATTGGTTTCCGATAACAAGACCTTTATAATTTTTCTCTACTTCATCAACAGCGTAGTTAATCATTTGCGTAATATCCATACCGATCGCATTGCTCTTCGAATGGAATTCTAAGCAAAGGATGCCGTCGCCTAAATCAATTAAGCTCGCTCCGCTATTTTTCTTTAACACGCCGTTTTTCTCTTTTAATTGCTTAAGAGAAATTGCTTTTTTGTTACGTTCGATTAGCTTATATTCACCATTATCGTAATAGTAGCTATCGCCATTATCATGTTTATAGAAAGTAGTAAAACCTTTCTCTAACATTTCTTTCACCCAAGTAGGAACAACTGCGCCGTTTTCTTCCATCTTTTGAACGGACTTTTCTACGCCAATTGCATCCCAGATTTCAAATGGTCCTTGCTCCCAGCCGAATCCCCATTTCATCGCTTGGTCAATCGCCACAATATCATCTGCGATTTCTTTATGAAGCTTCGCTGCGTATAGAAGAGTTGGTGTAATAATGTTCCACAATAGCTCTCCTGCACGATCCTTCGCGTATACAAGCGCTTTCAACTTATTCGCTAATCCTTTTTCTTGTTTGCTTAGCTCTACGGAAGCTGCTTTTAATTTTTTCCGTGCTTCGTATTCCATCGTTTCAGGATTTAATTCTAAAATTTCTTTTCCTTGTTTTAAGAAGAAACCTTGACCCGTTTTACTTCCAAGCCATTTTTTATCTAACATCTCATGCATGAAAGCAGGTACCTTAAATACATCTCGTTCTTCTTCCTGTACATTTTCATATACATTGTTCGCAACGTGAACAAATGTATCTAAGCCAACGACATCTAACGTGCGGAACGTCGCACTCTTTGGGCGGCCAATTAATGGACCTGTTACAGAATCAACTTCTCCAATGCTATAGCCGCGTTTCATCATTTCTTGCAATGTTACAAGTAAGCCGTACGTACCGATTCGGTTTCCAATAAAGTTTGGTGTATCTTTTGCGATAACAACGCCTTTTCCAAGAACGTCTTCGCCAAATAATTTCATGAAGTTTAACACTTGTGGATCTGTTTCTTTTGTCGGTATAATCTCTAGAAGTTTTAAATATCGTGGTGGGTTAAAAAAGTGCGTTCCTAAGAAGTGTTTTTGGAAGTCATCTGAACGACCTTCTGCCATTTTCTCAACGGAAATACCTGATGTATTTGAGCTCACAATAGAGCCAGGTTTACGAACAGCATCTACTTTTTCAAATAGTTTCTTTTTAATATCTAAGTTTTCAACAACAACTTCAATAATCCAATCTACATCTGCAAGGCGCTCAAGATCATCCTCTAAGTTCCCCGCTTCAATTAATGCAAGGTTGCCCTTCACCGTAAGAGGAGCTGGCTTTTGCTTTACTAATTTTTGCAGTGCCCCATTGCTAAAACGATTTCTCACACTTTTATGTTCTAATGTAAGTCCCTTCGCTTCCTCTTCTTTTGTAAGCGATGGTGGTACAATATCAAGCAATAATGTTGGTATACCGATATTGGCTAAATGTGCCGCAATCCCTGACCCCATTACACCAGAACCGAGAACAGCAGCCTTTTTAATTTGGAACATCCATTTCTCCCCCTATTCTTGAATGAATGCTCATTCAATTTTTCGACATACGTCGCAATCAATGAGTGAGCCTCTACTAATAAATATATGATACTGTTTAAATTTTCGCAATATATTTATTGATAAAATTTTCTGAAATAAATTTTTTTCTTTTGTTTGGGCACTCTATAATTGTGTATTTTCTTGATAAAATACGCTTTTTCCTTTTTAGAATTTGACAAAAACGGAGGAATATATATGGCTAGACTTAAGAAAGACCCTTCAAAAGCAGGCGTTAGCGCAGCAAGTGTAACAGGAAATGCAGGTCCAATAGATCGCGGGATTGAAAAAGGGCGCCAAGGCAATAACCAGCAATACAAAAAGCACAACATGGGCGAAAAATAACGCTATATGTGCTTGTTCAAAAAGGAGGATAAAGAGAGCCGAGCAGTTCGAGGCGCGGAAGCCGGGAGGATACGGAGTGTAGGTGGAACTACATGAGTACCGGACTGGCGACGTAACGAAGAAATGCGGGCTGCGATCTTTACCGGACTTTTTGAACTTCCTCTATATTTTTGGGCAGAGAACGTGGCATAATGAGTATTGGGCTGCTTTTCTGCCCAATTTATTTGTACATAAGGAAAAACAAAAGAGGGACTGCATAATGAAACGAACAATAATCATGATTGTTACGATTGCTACACTATTTACAAGTATGATTTTCTTTTCTTACACAAAAAGACAAAAAGACGTAAGAAGTAATCAGCCTGATATCACAGGAAAATATGGTGTTACAATCGATGCAAATACGGGGAAAGTTTTATACGGAAAACGGGAAGAAGAACGTTCTTATCCAGCAAGTGTAGCCAAAATGATGACAACCATTCTGTTACTAGAGAATGTAAAAGAAGATGAAGAAATTACTGTCACAGAAAATGCGATAAAAACGGAAAGTCAGAGTTCGAAAATTAAACTTCGTGCTGGTGAAAAACTAAAAAGAGACGAGGCATTAAAACTGATGCTTGTCATCAGTGCCGATCCAATTGCTGAGTCGATCGCAGAACATATTGCAGGATCAAAAGAGAAGTTTGTAAAAATGATGAATGCAAAGGCGAAAGAACTCGGGACAAAACATGCAACTTTCAAAAATGCGAGCGGGGCTGACGCACTCGGCAATAAGGTTTCCCCTTATGACATCGCAATTATTGCAAAAGAAGCATTAAAATATCCGATTGTACTACAATATATGAACACAATACATACAACACTACATACTTCGCAGCGCGCTCCAAAAATTGCAAACCATGGCCGCGAAGAACTTTACGCTGACCCCTATGCAATTGGAAGTAAAAGCGGTTTATCTGCTTTAGGACAATATACAGTTGTAACTGTTGATGAAAAGGATGGTAAACGCGTTATTAACGTTGTGTTTTCTTCTAGTCGTAATCAGCTATATCCTGATGCGAAAAAGATGGCAAATTACGCGTTTCAGCAATTAAAATAACCAAGGAGTATTTTTCTCCTTGGTTATTTTTTTACCATTCCTTTTAAAACGAACGCAACGTTTGCTGGGCGCTCTGCTAGGCGACGCATGAAATAGCCATACCAGTCATTTCCATACGGCACATAAACACGCATTTTGTATCCTTCTTTCACAAGCTCAAGTTGACGTTCAGTTCGAATACCATATAACATTTGGAATTCAAACTGATCACGTGAAATATTATGTTCTTCAGCAAGCTTCTTCGTATATTCAATAATTGCTTCATCGTGTGAAGCAATTGCAGTATAATTTCCATTTAATAAGTGCATTTTAATAATTTTTTTATAATTTTCATCTACATCTTTCTTATCTGGGAACGCTACTTCTTCAGGTTCTTTATAAGCCCCTTTTACAAGACGTAAATTAGGACTATATGCATTTAAATCTTCGATATCCTTTTCTGTACGATATAGGTAAGCTTGGATTACAGTACCGATATTATCGTATTCAGATTTTAATTGTTTAAAGATCTCAATTGTTTTTCCGCAGCGTGTATAATCTTCCATATCAATAGTAACAAATACATTGTTTTCTTTTGCAGCCTCTAAAATACGACGCATATTATTCATTACGATATCATCTGAGATATCTAACCCCATAGAAGTCATTTTTAGAGAAAGCTGTGAATCAAGGTTTTCGCGTCCAATTGCACGAATTGCTTCAATCGATTGGCTTGCCATTTCATTTGCTTCTGCTTCATTATCAACGAACTCACCTAAATAATCGATTGTTACACAAAGACCTTGCTTGTTTAATTGCTTAATAGCTGCTGCTGCTAAATCAATTGTCTCCCCTGCGACAAAGCGGCCTGCACCAAAGCGTAAGCCGTACTTCTTAGCCAGTTTTGTTAGCGCTTTATTTTTTGATAAAAAAAGAAACGAATTGCGCATTAATTGTTCCATGTAATCCACCCCTATGACTGTACTTTGTCTGTTTTTTACCCCTCTTCTAAATTATATCACTGTTTGAAATTATTTGATACAAATAATTATTTAGATAATTCTTAAGATACAATAAAGTTGCTCAGAAACCTATATTTTCGCTTTCAAATATTCATAAAAAGTTTTCGACATTTAGAAAGAAAGAGACTACTAGATGAAAAAAACAATTTGGATACAAAATTCGACATACTTTTGAGCACACTTATCTCCCACCTAACTTCTTTGCTTTCGCCCAATTTTGAGGTAGGAGTATTACTGCCCGTTCATGCGGGATAAATTATATAAAGATATTAATGTAACCAACACTCATTTGCTCTTTCTGTTTTTAC
>NZ_JBALQK010000057.1:24739-24876 GCF_036965845.1 Bacillus sp. JJ1127
TCTCCCGCCTAAAAAGAGGGGGAATGTCGGTTTTTTAATTGATGTGTATATAAGTAAGACGATACCGATACCGACAACGCCAATGATTCTGGTTTTTCTCATTTATCGCTCTTTACCTTTCTATATAAATCCATTTT
>NZ_JBALQK010000057.1:24896-29915 GCF_036965845.1 Bacillus sp. JJ1127
GTAACCTACACTCATTTGCTCTTTCTATTTTTACTTCGCATGTGGCAGAAAAAGGCCCTGACCGCTTCTACGCATGGTCAGATGCTCTCTTCCGCCTAAAAAGAGGGGTTTTGTCGGTTTTTTAATTAATGAGATCATGAATCATAAAAAAGCTTGAGGACTATTTCTCCTCAAGCTTTTTTATGAAAGAATTACAAAATAGTTTCTACTTCTTATTTATCATTACGATGTTCGTCATTCAATTTTTTAATATCAGAAATTAAACGCACCATCTCTTCTTTTCCATCTGGATATGTCTCATTCCAGTGTTTTACAAGCGCTGGCATTGTCTTGGCAATATAAGAATACAACGCCCATTTTTGCACTTGCTCTTTTCGTTCCTCATTGCTCTCCCCTAATAACAATTCTGTATACTTCTCAAGCAAGCCATCAAACTGCTCATTAAACTTGTCACTCATCGCTCTTTCCTCCTTCACTAGGCAATGCAATAGATAATAAAAAAGTGTACCATGAATACACCTTTCTTACCTAATTTATCCATACAAAAAAGCAGCAAAAATCGCTGCTTTTCCCTATAATTTCGAACGAACAGAGTTTAATTTTTTCTCCATCGTGCTTTCTTTATCGCGGCGATCATCAATACGAATTGTTGTCGCTACACGCTTTGCACCTTTTGTATATGGCACTTCATGCATTTGTTGAATGACTTCAAGTAATACAGGAAGATCTCCTTCAATTACTGTGTTCATCGGTGTTAATTGATACTTCACGCGATCAGCGTTTTTCTCTAGCACTTTTTGTACTTCTGCTACATATTCACTTACGCTTGGATTACCTGTTCCAACTGGAATAATCGATACATCAACAATTGCCATGATTATTTCCCTCCTAAACGGACTTTTTGAACTTCCTCAAATAGGTGTTCAAAAAGGAGGATAAAGAGAGCCGAACAGTTCGAGGCGCAGCAGCCAGGAGGATACGGAGTGTAGCTAACACTACATGAGTACCGGACTGGTGATGCAACGAAGAAATGTGACAGCTATCTTTACCAGACTTTTTGAACTTCCTCTATAAATGAGTGTTCAAAAAGGAGGATAAAGAGAGCCGAACAGTTCGAGGCACGGAAGCCAGGAGGATACGGAGTGTAGCTGACACTACATGAGTACCGGACTGGCGATGCAACGAAGAAATGTGACAGCTATCTTTACCGGACTTTTTGAACTTCCTCTATAAATTCATTACCTATTGTACCGAAATAAACGTCATTTTACTAATAATATCAAGCCGATTTTCTTATTCTTCTACTTTAAATTGCTCTACTAATTTTTCTAAACCTTTCATTTCCTCGCTCAATGCTTTCATCGTATCTGATACCTTTTCTAAATGTACAACCTGCGATTCAGTTGCTGCATTTACCTCTTCAGAAACTGCCACACTTTCTTGACTCGTTCCTCCGATTGTTTGCATAATTCCTGTAATCTCTTCTTGCTCATGCCCTATATTATTTACTTCTAATACAATCTTTTCAACGGAAGTAATAATTGTATTTACTACTGACATAATCGTACGGAATTCTGTTTCTGCTTCTGTCGTAACCTGATCCTGCACATCAGTAATGCCCTTCAATTTACTTACAACCCCTAAAACACGCGAGACTTCTAATTGCACTTCTCCAATCATACTAGTAATTTCTTCTGTTGCTTCTTTTGATTGCTCTGCTAATTTCCTTACTTCTTCTGCAACAACTGCAAATCCTTTTCCTTGTTCTCCTGCACGCGCTGCTTCAATAGATGCATTTAAAGCAAGTAAATTTGTTTGATCCGAAATACCTTTAATAAGCGCTACAACACTTTGAATAGATTGTACCCGATGCTCTAGCTTACTCGATGCTTCCTCTGTATTCGTCACAATGGAAGACGATTCTCCTCTTGTATGAACTAAATGCCGCATCGTATTTAATCCTTGCTTTGATGCTTGTTCTGCCTTACTTGTCACCTCTTTAATTGCTCCAACTGATTCATTCATCTGTCCGACCGAATGAGTCATATTTTCAAGCTGTACTGAAACTTCTTCCACACTATTTGCAAGCGTTGATGCTCCGCCTGTTACATCTTCCATTGCTCCCGAAACTTCCTTACTAGCAGCAACAGTTTCATTGGTTAAATAATGTAGATTATGAGTGGATTGCTGAACCGTTGTCACATTATGCTTAATCTTACTTACCATTTCGTTCATTTGGTCAATCATATGATTAAAATGCGTCGTAAGCGTACCAACCTCATCTTTACTTGTCACTTTCATTTGCAACGTTAAATCGCCCTCTGCTACCTTTTGGACATGTTCCGTCAATAATTGTAACGGTCTTGCCAATCTTCTTGAGAACAAATATGATACGACTATTGCAATCAATAGACTTGCACAAGCCATTCCAATTACTGCATTACGTGTCTCTATTAGCACACTATCAATCGCTTCTTTTGGATATACCATCCCTATCTTCCACTTCATCCTATCAAATGGTTGACTATAAACGACTACATCTTTACCTTTTAATGTAGACACAGCAAATTTCGTTGTATCTTTCTTTATGCTCTGTATAAGCGGTTCTTTTGAAACATCTTTCCCCACTTTTTCCGGATATGCAAGTGCAATGTTTTTATCATTTACAATAAACATTTCTCCGTTGTAACTATATTGAATATTATGTAGTAGCTTCTGAATTGTTCCTAGCGATACATCCATCGCTACAACCCCTAATACAGAACCATCTCCAGCAACAATGGCCTTTGAAACCCCAACGCTTAACTTTCCTGTTGCAATTTCATATTGCGGTTGTCCCCAATGAATAGATTTTGTATCTGCTTCAGCCTCTTTATACCAAGGTCTAGAAGTCGGATCATATCCTTCTGGTACTTTTCCTCCCTCAGCAATATTTGCACTCAATGTTTTCTTATCTTTCGTCCCAATATATAAATCTAAAATATCAGGATGATTCTTTTTAAACTGTAAAAATTCTTTTAATATAACGTTCTCTTTTTCTGGCGTAACACCATCCTGTAACGTCCCTTGAATCAAATCACTGCTCCCGTAATGCCCTATATCTTCTTCAATTCCCTGTATAAATGCCGTGAGTTGTTCTGTCACAAGTTCCATCGTGTTTTGAGAATATTGATTAAGTGAACTTGCTTCTCTCTCTTTTTGCACTTGATATACAACTGTACCTAGTATTGCAAAAATCATCGTAATAAGCACCGAAAACACTACTGCAATTTTCCAACGTAAACTTCTTAGCATCTCTCCTCAAGCATTCCCTTCTTAATGAAATTAAATTACGTTAATCACTATATTAAGTATAATGGATAAAATTAAAACCTCAATCCTATATAATTTAAATTTATATATATTTCACCGCATCTCTTAATTTCTGTATAAAAAGAAGTTTACCCTAGCAACACTTGTATAAATACGAATAGTTCTTTATTCTTAAGATAGAATCTAATTTGTTCGGGAGGAATTATGTTACAAAAATTCGGTTTCTCACAATATGAAAGCCAGGCGTATGAAGTTCTAGTCTCAAGCGATGAACCATTAGATGCAACAACAATCGTAAAACATTCAGGAGTCCCAAAGGCAAAGATATATGAGGTGTTGGCACGTCTCATCGATAAAGGAATGGTCATGGATTCCGTATCAGAAAAGAAAAAGTTATATACCGCTTTACCATTAGACCTAGCGATTCAAAAATTAACGACAGAATTTCAATCTCATATTAAAGAACTTCAAACCAATATCTCAAAAAAATCCTTCACGGATGACCGTGTTTGGAGTTTAAAAATGCAGTCTTCTATTCAAGTACAAAGCAAGCAAATGATAGAAGACGCTACACAATCTATCCGCATTTCCGCTTGGAATGATACATTTTTAGAGTATCTTCCCTTACTAGAAAAAAAGGCAAAGCAAGGCATCGATATTGAGGCGCTTGTAGTTGGAAATGTGGAAACAAAACTATCAAACGTTCACTTCCTTATTCCAACTGACGAACCTAACGCATTAGAACGTTACATACTGCTTATCGTTGATGATCATGAAATTTTATTTGCCGGGGTAGAGCAAGAATCTTGGCAGGCAATGAAAACTATGTCTCAACCATTCGTAAAATTCTTTACAGAGTTCTTCTATCATGATGTGGCACTTGCAAAAATTACGGAGAAGCATCATGATCTCTTTATGAATGATGAGGAAATTCGGAGCATTTTAATGAAATTGAGGTATTAAAAATACAACTTTATTTGTTTATAAGAAAAGAAAAAGCACTCAAATATTTGAGTGCTTTCTCTTTTCTATGCTTTTGTTAATTCAACCTTATGTAATTGGTTTTTTGGATGATTTCTATTTGTGAATACAGAACGATCATTTTTTAATACGATGACTTCAAAGAATGGTTTGAATCTCTCTTCTGAAATACCAAATGCATTTAAGAACTTCCCAAACATTACTTGTTCTTCACGTTCAGCTTCTCCATCAGAAAGAGAAGAATCTATTAAGTTAACAAGAATACACATTTTTTGTGCATCTGTAAGAGAAGGAGTAGCTTCTTTTAGGAATGTGTCTACGCTATTTTTGCGAACATATTTGATAGCTTTTTCAAGCAGATCGTCATTGTTTCCACCTACATAAATCGTACCACCTTTATTTTTTCCGCCTAGAACAGATAATAATTGACCTAATTCTTCATTATCATATTCTCCATCTGCACCCATCATATAAAGTAAAGATGTAGCGAATGCAAAGTGTGGTTCCATTCCCTCTTCAGTACGAGTTTTGTCACCTTTAAACATATCGAATAAGCCCATGTGTAATCCTCCTATATTAAAATATAATTTTAATATAACAGATCACACGTGTTGATTAACCAAAATTATACAGTATTTATTTGGTTTATTTGCCGATGGAATGCTAGTATTTCTGTCAAATAAATTCTCCAATCAAACGGCAGAGTATCACAAAGAAACAGGCGTG
>NZ_JBALQK010000058.1:0-3707 GCF_036965845.1 Bacillus sp. JJ1127
GAGCAGTTAGCTTTTGCTAGCTACTCTTTTTATGATTCTTTATCATTTTCTTGAAATTAAAAGACTAGAACAAGCATACCTTGTCATATACTTTTATAAAAGGGATAAGGGACGTGACAACATTGGATAACAAAAGCAATCAATTTGTTTTTCATACAATAAAAAGTTCGACAATTAAAAAGTTTGTAATCATCGACTTAATTACTGGAACAGGAATCTATTGGGCCGTAAAATTCATTTCCTCAAGTGCATTGATTGCAATTATTAGTTGTATTTTTGGAACCAAAAAAATAAAAAAAATGCAACAATCTTAGAACTTCAAACTGGAATCTCTCTACAATTTCACACTACAAATAGTATCTTTATTACTTCCTATCATACTGGTACAATTTCCGTAATCGCCTTATATGAGCTTGATGATACCGATTATGGTCAGCTATATGCCAAATTCCCCATCTAATCGTAGCTGTTTCACCTTTTTCATAATATACTTCCCGCATCAAATCTGCTTCTGTTAGCTTCATACATTCGTTGTAAAACATACTTTGAACATCTTGATAGTCTTGCATAAGTTCTTGTAAAGAACCTTTTGTTATTTTAGGTAACTCTCCTTTTCTATCAAGCATAGGTCCATATTTTTCTTGTAAGAATACTGAAATTTGTTCATCTTTCAAACGATACACCCAGTGTAAATCCACAACTGCTAAATGCTGAAGCAATTGCCCAATGCTATTCTCATCATTAGCAGGACCTTTATAATTCAATTCCTCCTTCCCCACATCTTCTACTAAATCTCTTAATCTCTTGAATGTGTCACTTACAGTGGCATATAATATTGCAACGTGAGGGCTCATCCCTTTTTCTAAACACAGATCTTTCATTTTATTTTGCTCCTTCTAAACATTCTCTTAAAGAAATAAAACCATATGTTCGTCATCGCGATATATATTGTTCATTTTTAACGCCCTTTTTTCTGTCCCATACGTTGTAAAACCCATTGATTGATACAGTTTTTTCGCTACTTCATTATCTGAAACAACTCCTAAATTAATTTGCTCTATTTTTAGTTCTCTTGATTTTTCAACCAATGCTCCTATTAAAGCTTTTGCAATCCCTTCCCCTCTACTTTGAGCATCCACATACATAGCAACAAGATGTCCTTTATGTTTATAGGCTGCTTTTTGCTCTGTAAGTAACGTTACTACACCTAACAGTCGATTTTCGTCATTGAAAGCCCCAAATGTGTAACTAGTTTTTGAATTTAAATTTTGAGCAACTTCCTCCACAGGATTTTCTTTTTGCATCGCTTCTTCATAAGTTGTCACAAATGCGTCTGGATTTACTCGTAATGCTTGTAAACGTAAATCCCAATATTGTACTGCATCTAAGCCTGATAAAACTCGAATCATTTCTATGCATCCTCTCATCATTAAATTTCTATGAATTCGTTAATTTATACCATGTCACATTTTTGTTTACATAATAATATTATGTAATTAATTCTTTTTTATTAATAATTTCATATTCTTCTTTCAACATACTATAGCGATATCGATTAATAAATATTCCTTCTCGTAATCTATCATTTCTCATAATTCCTTCACAAACAAATCCAGCTTTTTCATAACTTCTTATCGCTTTTATGTTATCCGTATCAACACGTAGCCACACTTTTTCTAAACCAAATTCATAAAATCCAAGTTGTAACATGTTGTATAATGCCGCAACACCATATCCGCGTCCCCAACATTCTTTGTTACCAATTGCAATGCCTAACTCAGCATTTTTATTCGTTTTATCAAAATTCTTTAAATCCACCCAGCCAATATGTAAACCATTTTCATTAAGGATAGATCGATCTTCTACATCTTCTAATGAAAGTTCTCTTAATTGGACAATTGGTACATTCATATTTTCACTCCTTTCTTATTTTCCTACAGAAAAACCTTCAAACAACCTGCCTCCATAGTTTTCTAATGTTTTCTCGACAAAATCAATAAGTCCTACCTTTTCCCCAGTTCTATAAAAATGATCAAAAGCTTCAACAAATTGTTCAGCAAATAATGAATCATACTTCCTTAGTACCCTAATAAACCATTTAGAGTTACCAACCCATTGTCCGTTTACTCTAAGGACATATTCATGCACTAAATCAGCCAAATGATTCGCAATAAATAATTCTTCTTCTCTCTTTGTCGCACCAATAAAATCATCTAGTGCATCTGTAATAAAGTAACGTTTTTGTCTCATAAGTTCTTCTGTCCATTTTTCGGGACCTTTATTTAATAATTGCTCTGCCTCCTGCTTTAAACTTGTTACAATTTGCATAGTTCCTTTTAAGATAATTCCCTCCGAAACTAGTTGTGGTAAAGAAGGTCTTCCTCGCTTACAATCATTTTCAAAAAAAGTTTTATATGTTTCAAAATTATGTACAAACACTTCCACTGGCCAGCCGTTACTGAAAAAAGATTCCCGGTAACAAGATGAAAGGTTTTGATCTAATATAACGATATCAAGATCCGATGTTTTTGTTTCTTCTCCCCTTGCAACACTGCCACCTAGTAAAGCAACATCACAATTTGGAAATTGAGATTCGATAATTTTTTGCGCAGCGTCAATTGCCTTCATGCTGTTCTCCTTCTTTCATTTTCTTGTTTTATTTCTTTCTCTATCTCGTCCCTTTTTAATATATGTCTCTGCTTCAGGTGTCTTACATGAAGTGATACCATGATCAACCTCCACTTTTCCAATCCCGCGTGCAACTGCGATTGCTTTTTGCTCAAGCCCATCATTTCGAATTCCAATCGCAATAAGCGCGCTATTCATTGCCTCTTTTTTTCGATTTTTCTCAGTATGTATATGAGTCTGAATTTCTTTTAAAAATGGTAGAAAAAATGCATTTTCTAGCGATTTATCCTTTATGGCGATATTAGCTAGTAATGACCAACCAGCTCGACCAATCCATTCATCTTGAGCTTTTGTCCACACCTTCATTTTATCTATTGCAATTGGAGACGAACATACAGTTGACATAAGTACATCCATTAAGCAATAATAATCAACCTCTTGCACCCACTCATCCAACTGCTCTGACGTGAATTTTTTCGGATCAACTATCATTGTAGCTAATGTCATTGCATCCATATTTTTTGTTTCCCATAATGAAATGGCTAACTCATGATCTTTTTTTATTTTCTTCTTTAATAGTTTTAAATTTGCAAAGCTAACACCAAATAATGGCTCTTTTGCTCCATGGTTTATATATATTTTACGATTTTGTTCCGTTCCACATTCTTCAAGTTGATGCATGACCTCTTCTAATAACATGTAATCGCCTCTTTTCATATTTCCCTTTACCTTACACATGTCCTTACGATATATTCGACACTATCTCCTGTTTTCCTATTTTTATTTTTTCATTACGGTATGTGAAATTATAAAAAATTCACATACAAGAATCATTTACATATACTTCTTATGAAATGATTCACTGAAACTCTTTACCTAATTAAAAAAGAAAAACGTCTTCCCCTGTATAGCACTTCCTGGGACAATTTTGCTTCACAAGTAATTGCAAAAAATTAAAGTTAATTCATTATGGAACTGATCTACACATTACCTAGTTTTTAGCGTTACTATCATTTTACTTTTTTATCCGTTCTCTCATTTCTTTTCCTTAAACTCAATTGATCTACACTGTATTCAAC
>NZ_JBALQK010000058.1:3768-11027 GCF_036965845.1 Bacillus sp. JJ1127
TCTACTTTCCTAGCAGCATCTACCATTGATAATTGTGCAACTAAAATAACCTGATTTCCACATTTCAGCATTCGATATATACATTGACTCACGCTATCATCATACTCTTCCTTCCGTCCTTGCATGATGAGCACAAAAGTATCTTCTACAATTATGATTTGAATATCAATCGATTTCTGTTTTTGCTGCGCATATTGTTTCAAACGCTCTACTGTTCCTGGGACAGTACTAGGATTTGTAAATAATATCGTTTGTGGTTCTTGTACATTACAAATCACTTCAAAGAATGGTTCATCGATTTTTAATATTGGTATTTCTATCGGAACATGCATATCTTGTAAAAGTGTTATAAAGTATGTACATGTTATAAGAATCGCATCAACTTTACTTTCTGCTACCCATTGCAATTGATCTCTCATTTTATTTTGAATGTAATTCGTCTCCAGCTCACCACCCTCCTGTATTCTCATTGGCAGTATTGGATCCACAAAATGGATCAACTCTACTTCAAATAATGCAAGTGCTTTCTCAATGTATGCAATATTTGAATGGTGAGCATGTAAACAAGCTAATTTTTTCATTTTCATCACACCTTTTTTAATTCAATGATACAATGTAAAATCATGAAGTTTAAATTCGTGTAATCAATGAATTGCTGTTTTTTATCAACTTCTTTATTCACGTTTTAAAAACCTGCTATATAAAAAGAATAATAACTATAAGACCGACAAAATCTTGCATACTTTTTACAAACTTTTTTGCATTTGTAACAATCTTTTTTTGCATTTCCCTACCTAAAGTTGCTAATATAATAGAGTAGAACTTTTATAGAGAGAAGGAAAATTATGCGCAATGGAATTCGAATGACAACTCTAGTAAAAAGGGCTCTGTTGATTTGCGTCGGGGTATTATTTTTATATGAAGCAATTTACGGATCAACAAGTATTGCTCGAGCAAGTACGGAAGATGACACAAAACCTGTTCAACTTGTAAGTGAAGTTCAAACAGCTCTTACTCCAAAGGAAGCACCTAAGCAATATAACGGGCAAGTTAGAAAAGTTGCTTACTTAACATTTGACGATGGTCCAGGGAAATATACTGCTGAACTTTTAGAAATGTTGAAAAAAGAAGATGCGAAAGCTACATTTTTCCTAATTGGAGCAAACGTTAAATCATTTCCGGATCTTGTAAAACGTGAATTAGCTGAAGGTCATTACGTTGGTATGCACAGTATGACACATAACTTCAAAAAGCTTTATACAGAAGGACATTATGTAGATGAGATGAAAGAAGACCAAAGCTTAATTGCTGGGATTATTGGAAAATCACCTGTATTAACTCGTCCACCTTACGGCTCAATGCCAGGATTAAATGAGGCTTTACGTAACAAAGTTGTAGAAGGCGGCTTGAAAGTTTGGGACTGGACAATTGACTCTTTAGACTGGAAATATAATAAGATGCCAGTCGATGCGGCATCTGCACAAATTGTTCAAAATGTTCTTGCTGGTGCAACAAAACCAACAGAAGTTATTCTTATGCACGATATTCATCCACAATCAGTAAAAGCAGTACCAGCTATTATTAAAGGTCTAAAAGAAAAAGGTTATGAGCTAGAAAGCTATCATGAAGATGACCACTTCCCATTAAACTTCTGGCACGATAATCGTATGTAATTGAAAAAGACTTGATTTTCTCAAAGAGAAACTCAAGTCTTTTTTCTTTATTGTTTAGAAAATTGAACCTAATAATTTTGCAATTTCACTAATCAAAATACCAACTACTGCAAAATCAGAATCACCAAATGTTGTATTTTCGAATCCTAATCCGCCCAATACTGGTAATAATAGAGCTGGAAGGAACGAAATCAATAAGCCATTTACAAATGATCCTAATATAGCTCCCCTTCTTCCCCCCTGTTGCATTCCCAAACACAGCTGCTAAATATCCAACAGAACCAAAATGTCCAATCGCAATGTCATCCATTCCCGTAATTTTTCTTACATATGGCTGTAGTAATGCTGGGAAAATTACCATGAGTGACCCTAAGACTATGGATCCTATCATAACAAGAGAAAATCCTTTCATCCCTGTTGTAGAAAATACAGCTAAAATTAAACATGCCATAAAGAGCGTATGATGCCCCGTTAAAAATACATATTTAAATTTTGTAAATCGGGCGATAAGTAAATTAACAAGCATCCCAAATACCATAATAAATGCTGTTTCTTTCCCCAATGTTTGCTGTGCAATCGCAACGACTGCTTCATTGTTCGGAATAATTCCTTTAATATGGAATGTCTTATCAAACATTTTACCAAAAACATCTAAAGCTCCAATTAATATTGTGGCCCCTCCTCCTAATACGACGAAGCCCATAATCGTTTTTAATGTTCCAGAAACTGTATCTGCAAAGTTTTTCTTCTGTAAGAGTAACCCACACATTGCAAACAATCCAACTAATTAGGTTTGCATTTCTCCTCCCTATTCAAATGCACTGGACCACTTATAAATTCTCTCAGTTCTTTTTTTAAAGACTGTTCATCTATAACATCCGCATATTTTTGAATGATCTGCATCATAATATCCACTGAATCATTTTGATCTTCACCAAACAAGGCTGCATTTACTTTTCGGAGTAATGATGCTTTTTCAGAATCTGTCAAAATAGGATTTACCATAAAAATAGGTACTGTCCCCTTCTCCAATTCAGTTGTCGTAATAATACAATCCACTTCAAATGCATTCGATTCATATTCTCGCTTTGAGATTGCCTTTAAAATATCGATACTCGAAAATAATTGTTCCAATTGATATTGCAGCATACGCGATGTACCAATACCATTTGGACAAACGAGTAATGCTGTTTTTCTTGGGTTGGGAACGATTCCTTCTTTTCTATCCAAGCACCAAAATGCATCGTAATATACGCCATTTCATCTTCCGAAATTTGTTTTCCAACGTATTCTTCAAAATGATGAACAACTTTTCTTGTAAGGATATATACTTCTTCATAATTTTTTTGAATCGTATGCAGTAATGGATTTTCTATTTCAATCCCATATTTCACACGATAGAACGCTGGCTTTATATGTAAATATAAGTATGAAGCCAGTCCTGTAAAATCTTGAAATATAACACAAGCATAATGCTGAAAATCCTTTATCATACGATCTACAATATAACGGATGCCTTGAACATCATTTTTTTCATACTCTTTTTGCTGAGCATTTACTTTCGCCCCCAACAGATGAGTGGTAATATAATAAATTTCATCTTTTGGAAATTTCACATGTAAAACGTTCTCAAACTGTTTTCCGATATACTTAGCTGCTTCAAAATGTTTTGTTTCTCGAAGAACATCTTTTTCAGCATCTTCCATTTCAACACATTGCCCTTTAACAATTCGATTACGAAACAAATACATGTAAACGCTTAAATTTTCAAGTACCTCATCCGTATATTGAACACCTAAAAATCCTTCACAATTCGATAGAATGTTTTTTATAAGGAGAAGTTCCTCTTGTTCTTTTCTATCCTTTTCATTTTCTCCACGGTTTACAATGTATTTTACGTGTGATATTAAATATTCCCATCCATGCTTTGCAATCAACTGTGAAAGATAAAAGGTTAACAAACTTCGCTTTCCTTGCTCAGTTCCTTCGATATAATAACCTCGTTTACGATCAAATTGTAAGGAAAGCTTAAACTTCACTAGCCCTACTTTCAATTTTTTCAAATCAGCAAGTGTAGTATTACGACTTACTTGTACAAGGTCTATTAAATCTTCTAGTAAGATTCTTTTTTCTTTCGTTAATAAATACAAAGCTATCCAAGCTTTTCGCTCGTGTGGAGAATAATCGTATTGAACCATTGTAAATCCATGTAATTTTTGAATCACTGTTCGTTTTGTTTCATCATTTAAACAGTATCCTAATGATCGAATGTATTTGATTGGTTCTAAATGCTCTGCAGCTAACCAATCACCTACCTTTTTCATATCGTAATAAATTGTTCTTTTCGAAACTTGTAGTAGTTCCATAAGTTGATCTACAGAAGTATAACCATCTGCTTGAATAATTTGCTGTAAAATTGCAGTACTGCGGTGATCTAATATCATATATGATGTACATCCTTTCTATACTTGTTTTTTAGTAGCCTTGCAAGTATAGATACTAACTTTGCAAAATTAGATTATTGAAATCACTTTCTACTAATATAGTAGCTCGTATTTCATATAAAATTAAGTCCAAATTATCGTTTATGTATTGTGCAATGATTGTACCTTTTTTATACGCCCATTATATAGTATCAATATGGTATATGAAATTACAACATACATACTTAATTGAAGACAGTTTTGCTTTTATTCTTTAGAAATTCTCTTTAACTAGTAAAACAAAAAATCCTACTCGTATGGATAGTATTCCATACGAGTAGGATTTTATCACAATATGTTATTCATTTTAACCTTCTTGCGTAGTTTTTACTTTCTTTTTATTTTTATCCTGATGGTTATAGTTGTACTTAGTGCGATCTACTGGTGTAAATCCTTCTGGTGTGTAGAATCGTAATAAATCTCCGTTTACAACTTCATCAGAAAATTTAAGTTTCTGTTGAACCATTTTTTCATTTTGTTTGATTTCATCCGTTGCTTCTACTGGTTTTCCAGTGGTTGTGTCATAATACTTTCCATTAAGCGCAGTAACGGCCGGACTTACATAGTTACCATTACGGAAAGGAACAACTTGTTGATGCTCTGGTGATAATAAATCTGTACCAAATTGGATATAATTCTTTGTATCAGTACCTAATAAGTGTAACAGCGTTGGAAGAACATCGATTTCTCCGCCATATTGGTGTTGAACTCCGCCCTTCATTCCTGGAACATGAATGATTAAAGGTACACGTTGTAATTGTGCATTTTCAAATGAATTAATTTCTTTACCCATGATTTGTGACATCGCTGCATTATGGTTATCTGAAATACCATAATGGTCTCCATACATCACAATGATTGAATTGTCATATAAACCAGATTGCTTCAAGTAATCCATAAAGCTTTTTACAGCTTCATCTAAATAACGTGCTGTTTGGAAATACGTATCTACAGATGAATCACCCGTTTTTGCTGGTTCAATTGTCGCTTCATCCTTATTAATTGGATAAGGGAAGTGATTTGATAACGTAATAAACTTCGCATAGAACGGTTGTTTTAATGTTTGTAACATTGGAATAGACTCATTAAAGAATGGTTTATCTTTCAGACCATAGTTTACAACATCTTTTTCATTCATATCATAATATGATGCATCAAAGAATTTATTAAATCCAAATGATTTATAAATATCATCACGGTTCCAGAATGTTTTATAGTTACCATGGAACACTGCAGATGTATAGCCCTGCTGTCCTAAAATAGCTGGTGCTGCTTGATACGTATTATGAGCTTTGTTTGTAAATACAGATCCTTGTGGTAAACCGAATAGTGAGTTCTCTAACATAAACTCCGCATCAGATGTTTTACCTTGTCCTGTTTGATGGAAGAAGTTATCAAAATACAGTGTATTTGCATCATGTGTAAATGAATTTAAGAATGGTGTAACTTCTTGTCCGTTCAACTTGTAATTAATTAAAAAGTTTTGGAACGACTCTAAATGAATATAGATAACGTTCATACCTTTCCCCTTACCAAAATACTCTGGGTTAGGGCTTGCATAGTTCGATGTAATATAGTTTCTTACACCTGTCATACTATCTCCATCTGCTAAAGCACGTTCTGTTGATGCTTTCAAGCTTTGAATGCCATCATAAATTGTATAGTTGTACGCACCTAAGTATTTCACAATGTAGTTGCGGTCAAACGTTCTTGTTAGTAATTGCGGACGATCCATTTCTGCTAAACCTAAGTTGATGCTAAAAATCAAAATTCCTGTAATAAATACAAGTGACAATTTATGTTTTGCAACACGAATTGGTTTTGGATCTGCAAACTTTGTTTTTACTAATACAAATAGGATAATTGTATCTAAGAAATACAATGGATCATATAGGTGTAATAACGCTAAAATACTGCCACCTAAATCTCCAAAGTTATTTGTTTGTGTTAATGTCGGGAACGTAATAAAATCGCTGAAAAAGCGGTAATATACCACGTTTGAGTATAAAAGAATTGACAGTAACAAATTAATAATAATTAACCAAATATAAGATCGTTTCCCTTTTGCAAATAATGCAAGTCCTAAAAATAGGACAGCTGAGCTTAGCGGGTTAAAAAATAGCAAGAATTTTTGGATTGTGTTCGATATTCCTAAGTCGAATTCTGTAACATATGCTGCATATGTTTTTAGCCAGAATAAAACAACTGCAAAAATAAAGAACCCAAAATGATTACTTAACACACGCTTGCTCTTTAACAATAATTGTTTCATCTCTCCACCTCTTTTAATCATCCAAGGCTTATTTTTTGATAAGTCCATCTCTATGTTTACTTCTTCATACAGCTCGTTCTCTTCTTTAACCATATGAAGAATATTAGTAATTATAAGTTGAAGTCTTTATTTATTCAACTATTTCTTACCAAACATTTTTGACCTTGATATATATTTAATAAAATGCATTTGTAACATTTTTTATTTCTATCTAACTTTCTAAAAATCCGTCCGGTTACTAGGACACTCCCCACTATAAACTTTTATTCTTCACTTCGCAAACATTCTTATTTCCAAAATTACCAATTGAATTTGTTGCTACTAATTTATTCATTCTGAGAAAATTTCTTCTTACTGCGTCCTTTATACGTGAAAAAATGTAATTTACATACATAACTTTTTGAAATTAAATTCTATAATTGTCATTTTATGGTTTATCACCAAAAGACGGGGGTGACATATAGATAAATGTACACTCCACTCCGAGTGGACGCTTTCCGCGGGCGAGAGCGAGCCTCCTCGGCAAGCCTGCGGGGTCTCACTTTCCTCGCTATTCCCGCTGGAGTCGCCACTCTCCGTTCCATGTATGAAAAATGATTCTTTTTCAAAAAATCAACCCCCTGTTACGGTGATGAACCCATTTTATTCTATTATTTCTCCTATTCATTTAACATCAGCTTTGTGATACGAAAAGAATATATGTAATCTGAACAGGCCGGTTCCGTTTGGAAAGACATGTAATTTTTCGTTAAATGCAATTTCTTTTCAACGTAGTTTCATGAATATTAAAAAACTACACAATATATATAAATCCATTTTAATTTTTCGATA
>NZ_JBALQK010000059.1:0-49273 GCF_036965845.1 Bacillus sp. JJ1127
GTAGGACGTCGCCAAGCAACCTTAAGACGAGTCAGAATGACTCGTCTTTTTTGTATTTGAAAAGATTATAAAGAACAAACACATTGCCCAAATAAGATTCATATCATATATATAACGAAACGATGTATATTTTTTTGAAAAGTGTCAAGGAATAGAAATATGAAATGCTTGAATTCAAAGAGAGGGGAGGAAATGTCCTAACTCATTTTTATTTAGAGAAGAATGAGATGGATAAAGCTATGAAATCAAAAGATGAAGTCTGTATTGTATGTGAAAATAAAAGAGATAATGGTATACATGTACGCACTAGTTTTATATGTGGTGATTGTGAACGAGATATGGTGAGAACAGATACAAATGATCCTAAATATATATACTATTTACAGCAATTGCGAAAGATCGAAATATCATATTCATGAATAGGCGCATGCCTATTATTTTTTTTGCCCTAATATCTGTATAATAGATAGAGAATGAAAAGTAAGGAAGAGATAAATATGAATCAAAGTCGAATGCCATTATATGAGGCATTAATCCAGTTTAAAAATAAGAAACCTTTATCTTTACATGTTCCAGGGCATAAGAATGGCTTAGATTTTCCAAAGGAGGCCCGAACTGGTTTTAGCGACATACTTTCTATCGATGTAACAGAATTGACAGGGCTAGATGATCTGCATAGTCCATTTGAGTGTATAGATGAAGCACAGCGACTGTTAGCTGAAGTATATGGCGTCCAAAAAAGTTACTTTTTAGTTAATGGCTCTACTGTCGGGAACCTGGCAATGATCTTATCCTGCTGCGGAGAGCATGATATCGTACTTGTACAAAGAAATTGTCATAAATCTGTTATCAATGGTTTGAAATTAGCTGGAGTTCATCCAGTCTTTTTAGAACCTTGGGTGGATGAAGCGTATGGTGTACCGGTTGGAGTTCAGCATGTGGTTATTAAGAAGGCTATTGAACAATATCCAAGTGCTAAGGCACTAGTCTTAACACATCCCAATTACTACGGTATGGGAGTAAATCTAAAGGAAAGTATTGCTTACGCACATACGCATAAAATTCCTGTTTTAGTGGATGAAGCACATGGTGCACATTTTTGCCTAGGAGAGCCGTTTCCAAAGTCTGCACTGGCATATGGTGCGGATATTGTTGTACATTCAGCACATAAAACATTACCCGCTATGACCATGGGATCGTATTTACATATAAATAGTCATTTAATAAATGAAGAAAAGGTTTCTTCCTATTTAAATATGTTACAATCTAGCAGCCCATCTTATCCAATTATGGCATCACTTGATGTAGCTCGTTTTGCATTAGCAAATAGGAAAGAAGAGGGATGTCATAAAATTATAGAATTTATGCAGCGATTTAGGGCGAGGTTGCAGTCAATTCCCCAACTTGCTGTTTTACAGTATCCCTTGCAGGATGAACTAAAGGTTACAGTACAAACACGCTGCCAGTTATCTGGATACGAATTACAGTCCATATTTGAAAAAGTAGGTATATATACAGAAATGGCAGATCCATATAATGTTTTGTTTATTTTACCATTACAAGTAAACGATCAGTATATGGAGGCGGTGCAGTCAATACGACTAGCATTACAGAATTATAAGGTGAAAGACAAGACACCATCTATTCGGTATACTTACAATGGGGGAATTTCTCCTTTGCAATTTACGTATAAACAATTAGAAGGGTATGAGAAAAAAGTGGTACCCATGCAAGAGGCTGTTGGTATGATCTCGGCCGGTATGGTTATTCCATATCCACCAGGAATTCCATTGATCATGTATGGGGAGGAAATTACGGAAGAGCATGTTAAACAAATTTCTTATTTAGAAGAAACTGGAGCGCGTTTTCAAGGAAATACAACATCTATAGATGTATATGGTATAGAGAGAAAGTAGGTTTTAGGATGAAGGGATTATTTGTAACAATTGAGGGACCAGAAGGTTCAGGTAAATCAACATTAATTACCAAGTTATTACCGTACTTTGAAAAGAAAGCGAAAAAGGTAATTGCGACAAGAGAACCAGGTGGTATTGCAATTTCAGAAGAGATTCGAACTATTTTACATAAACAAGAATACACGATGATGGAAGCACGTACGGAAGCACTATTATACGCTGCGGCGCGTAGGCAGCATTTAGTAGAAAAGGTTATGCCAGCATTGAAGGAGAATTATCTTGTATTATGTGATCGCTTCATTGATAGCTCTCTTGCTTACCAAGGTTATGCAAGAGGTTTAGGGATTAATAAAGTATTTGAAATTAATCGCTTTGCAACAGAAGATTGTATGCCTGGTTTAACAATTTATTTAGATATTGAGCCAGAAGTAGGTTTAGCACGTATTGAAAAAGATGCTGGTAGGGAAGTAAATCGTTTAGACATGGAAAGTATCACATTCCATAAGCGCGTACGTGAGGGATATTTACAAGTTGTAGAAAGATTCTCAGACCGTATTGCTGTTGTGAATGCTGACCAGCCAATGGAAAAGATTGTAGAAGAAGCCATTCAGCTTATAGAAGGTAAATTGTTATAATAGAAGGCAAGTATGAGACAAGTGAGGTATGCATTATGACGAAGACGTGGGAGCAGCTTTCTGCTATACAGCCCATTGGTGTAAAGATGTTGATGAATAGCATTGTAAAAGAGCGTATATCCCATGCGTATTTGTTAGAAGGGGGAAAAGGAACAGGAAAATTCGCAACGGCAATTCAAATGGCCAAAAGCTTTCTTTGCTTACAAAGAAATGGTGTAGAGCCTTGCCATTCATGTACGAATTGTCGCCGAATTGATTCGGGTAATCATCCTAATTTACATATTGTAAAACCGGATGGATTATCTATTAAAAAACAACAAATTCATGATTTACAAGAAGAGTTTTCAAAAACAGGCTTAGAAGCAAATAAGAAGGTATACATTATTGAGCATGCAGACCGCATGACGGCAAATGCTGCCAATACCTTATTGAAATTTTTAGAAGAACCAAGTAGTGATACAACAGCTATTTTACTTACTGAACAAAGTCATCAAATTTTAAATACTATTTTATCTCGTTGCCAAGTTGTTACATTTAGACCACTTCCTACTGAATCTTTAATTGAGAGATTGCAGAGTGAAGGTATTACAGTTTCTTTATCTACTCTTGCTGCACAAATTACGAATAGTTTTGAGGAAGCATTATTACTGTGCAATGATGAATGGTTTGCACAAGCACGAACTTTAGTGATAAAATTATGTGAAGCGCTCGAAAAAGATACGGCCTCTCTTTTTTTTGTACAAGAAAAATGGGGGAAACACTTTGGAGAGAAGGAACAATTACAGCAAGGTTTAGATATGTTACTCCTTATTTATAAGGATTTATTATATGTTCAATTAGGAGAGGAAGATCGTCTTGTTTTCCAGGAGCAACAGGAGATGTTCCAATCTTTCTCCTATGCTCAGAAGCGCATTGTATCAGCTCTTTTTAATATATTAGAGGCAAAAAATAGAATCAACGCTAATGTAAATGCGCAGCTTGTGTTCGAACAGTTAGTGTTGCGGTTGCAGGAGGGATGACCGTTTTGTATGATGTAGTAGGTGTTCGCTTTAAGAAGGCCGGAAAGGTATATTACTTTGATCCTAATCAATTTGATATCTCAGAAAATGAGTTTGTGATCGTGGAAACGGTAAGAGGTATTGAATATGGAAAAGTGGTTATTACAAAAAAACAAGTTGATGAAAACGATGTTGTATTACCGCTAAAGAAGGTTATTCGAATTGCAAATGAAAATGATCGAACCATTGTTGAAGAGAACAAGCATGCTGCAAAAGAGGCATATCAAGTTTGTCAACAAAAGGTGGGGGAACACAATCTTGATATGAAACTTGTAGACGTAGAATATACGTTTGATCGTAATAAGATTATTTTTTATTTTACAGCAGATGGTCGGATTGATTTCCGCGAGCTGGTCAAAGACTTAGCAGCAATTTTTCGGACACGAATTGAGCTAAGACAAATTGGTGTTCGCGATGAAGCAAAAATGCTTGGTGGTATTGGTCCATGTGGTCGTATGCTTTGTTGTTCTACATTTTTAGGGGATTTTGAACCTGTATCCATTAAAATGGCCAAGGATCAAAACTTATCATTAAATCCTGCAAAAATTTCTGGTTTGTGTGGCCGCTTAATGTGTTGCTTAAAATATGAGAATGACGAATATGAGGCGGCAAAAGAGCAACTTCCTGATTTAGATCAACGTATACAAACACCACATGGTCTTGGACGTGTCATCGGATTAAATATTTTAGAAAGATTAATTCAAGTGGAACTAGTAGACAAGGAACGGATAGTAGAATATACGTTAGATGAATTAATTAATGAAGGGGTCGTTTCGAGTCAAACCACAGATTAATGAGGTGGGTGCTTGTGGAGAAAAAGGATATTTTTGCAGCGGTTTCCAGCATGGAAGAGCAAATTGGGCATTTATATAAACAGTTGGGAGAATTAAAGCAACATCTTGCAGAATTACTGGAAGAAAACCAACATATTAAAATGGAAAATGAAAATTTGCGACGTCGTTTTGAAGAAGTGCAGAATAAGGAAAAACAAAAAACTCAAAAACGCAAAGAAATGAAACCAAAAACAGATATTGGCGAAGGATATGATAATTTAGCACGCTTATATCAAGAAGGTTTCCATATCTGTAATTTACATTATGGAAGTGTACGTAAAGAGGGAGATTGTTTATTCTGTCTGTCATTTTTAAATAAAAAATGAAATTACCTTTCCAATATACTTGGAAAGGTAATTTTTTATACATGAGAGAATAAATCGTGTTTTTACGTTAATAGAGAATCAAATAGGGTAGGTTAAGTGTAAGAAAGGAAATAGCATATGAATTTATATGAAGATGAGCGTTTAGATTATTTACTAGCAGAAGAAATGAAAATTATTCAAAGTCCATCTGTGTTTAATTTTTCTTTAGACGCAGTTTTACTCGCAAATTTTGTTTGGGTTCCGATTCAAAGAGGCAATCTACTTGATTTATGTACAGGAAATGCAGTTATTCCGCTTTTATTAAGTACAAGAACAAAAGGTACGATCACAGGTGTAGAAATTCAAGAGCGTCTATATGATATGGGGGTTAGAAGCGTTCGGTATAATAATCTGGAAGGACGCATTCATTTAATTCACGGAGATTTAAAGGATATGCCAGAAAAGCTGGGACGCCATCAATACGATGTTGTAACATGTAATCCACCTTATTTTCAAACACCAAAAGCATCTGAGAAAAATATGAATGAACATTTAGCTATAGCACGTCATGAAATTATGTGTACATTGGAAGATGTCGTATACGCTAGTAGTCAATTAGTGAAGCAAGGTGGTAAAGTGGCATTTGTTCATCGTCCAGGTCGTTTGCTTGATATTATAACGTTAATGAGAAAATATAAAATTGAACCAAAACGTGTACAATTTGTATATCCAAAAGCTGGTAAAGAGGCGAATACACTGTTAATTGAAGGAATTAAGGATGGAAATGCAGATTTGAAAATTTTACCACCTCTTTTTGTATATGAGGAAAATAATGAGTATACAAAGGAGCTTCGTTCGATTTTGTATGGAGAAGAATAAACATTATTTTTATGTTGTGGAATGTTCAGATGGAAGTTACTATGCCGGATATACCAATCATATAGAGAAACGAATTCAAACCCATAACAATGGCAAGGGGGCTAAGTATACGCGTGCTAGGCTCCCGGTTGTTTTGAAATACTTGGAGGTTCATGAAGATAAACGAACAGCTATGCAAGCTGAATATCATTTTAAGCAGTTAAAACGAAGAGAAAAAGAAGAATACATGCAAAAAGGAGAACGTTATGTGGCAGCAAAAAAGCTTTCAACAAAATGAAAAGGGAGTACTATACTTAGTTCCGACTCCAATTGGTAATTTAGAGGATATGACGTTCCGTGCTATTCGGATATTGAAAGAGGCGGATGTTATTGCTGCTGAAGATACAAGGCAGACGAAAAAACTTTGTAACTATTTCGAAATTGAAACGCCAGTTATGAGTTATCATGAACATAATAAAGAAGTAAGTGGCCGAAAAATTTTAGATAAGTTAGAGGATGGTAAGACAGTAGCACTTGTGAGTGATGCTGGTATGCCATGTATTTCTGACCCTGGTTACGATATTGTTGTAGAAGCTGTGGCAGAGCAATATCATGTGATTCCGCTTCCAGGAGCAAATGCTGCACTTACAGCGTTAATTGCATCAGGATTAGAAACGAGACATTTCCATTTTTATGGATTTTTGCAGAGGAATAAAAAAGAGCGTAAAGCCGAATTAGAAAAACTTCGTTATATCCCAACTACAATGATGTTTTATGAAGCACCACATCGACTAGATGATACATTAATTTCTATGAAAGAAGTACTTGGGAATAGAGAAATTGTATTGTGCCGAGAGCTAACGAAAAAGTTTGAAGAGTTTATTCGTGGCTCAGTCGAAGAAGCAATTGAATGGACAAAACAAAATGAGGTTCGTGGCGAATTTTGTATTTTAGTAGCTGGATCAACAGAAGAAGCTGCCCCAGAGGAACAATGGTGGGAATCTGTTTCAGTGTATGAGCATATTGAACAATACATAAACGAACAAGGAATGTCTTCAAAAGAGGCCATTAAAGCAGTCGCTAAAGAGCGAGATTTGTCGAAACGGGACGTCTATCAAATCTATCATGTTGATAAAAAATAAGCTTCTCATAATTGAGAAGCTTATTTTGCTGCTTGAATGTATTGTTGAAGCTCGTTTAAGATTTGTTCAGCGCCTTCTTTGCTTAAGATGATTTTACCTTCAGCTAAAGAAAGGTTGCCATCAGATACTTCACCAGTTACTTGGCAAGTCATATTTGGTTTATATTTTTTTAGAATGATTTTTTCGTCATCAACGTAAATTTCAAGAGCATCCTTTTCAGCAATACCTAATGTACGGCGTAATTCGATTGGAATTACTACACGACCTAATTCATCAACTTTACGAACGATACCAGTAGATTTCATATTCGTTATCCTCCTCATATTTTGTAAGTTTTCGAGTCTATATTTTGATTCGTCATTTTTCGACAAAATACCCTATGAACATATGATACCAATCATTTACATTTCCGTCAATTCTTAAATTCTATATTTTATAAAAGATTTATAGATTTTTTATCCTTCTTATTTCTTATATATAATAGAATAGGCAAGACTTGTATAAGTATTTTACTTTATTTTCTGACTTTATCAATATTTCAGATAAATATTTTGTATATTTTTTTGGAATATGAGTAATAGATGATAAAGATATCGATTATTAATTCGTTTTTATGCGTCAGTTTTTGATATACTGTTTATAAATACATATGAGGTCATTTGGGAGGTTCAAAACAATGACAGAGGAAAATAAGTCCTTTTATATTACTACTCCAATTTATTACCCAAGCGGAAAGCTCCATATTGGACATGCTTATACAACGGTGGCGGGAGATGCAATGGCACGCTACAAACGCATGCAAGGGTATGATGTTCATTATTTAACAGGTACTGATGAACATGGACAAAAGATTCAAAAGAAAGCAGAAGAATTACAAGTTACACCGCAAGCATATGTCGATAACATTGTAGCGGGAATTAAAGATTTATGGAAAAAAATGGATATATCTTATGATGATTTTATTCGTACAACCGAAGATCGTCATAAAGAAGTTGTCGAAAAGATTTTTAAACAACTTGTTGATCAAGGAGATATTTATCTTGATGAATATGAAGGATGGTACTCTGTACAAGATGAAACATTCTATACAGAGCATCAACTTGTTGATCCGATTATGGAAGGTGACAAAGTAGTCGGCGGAAAAAGCCCAGATAGCGGCCACGCTGTTGAACTTGTTCGTGAAGAATCGTATTTCTTTAGAATGGGGAAATATGTAGATCGACTTTTACAGTTCTATGAAGAGAATCCTCATTTCATTCAACCAGAATCCCGTAAAAATGAAATGATCAATAACTTCATTAAACCAGGATTAGAAGATTTAGCAGTTTCTCGTACTTCATTTGACTGGGGAATTCGTGTTCCAGGAAATCCGAAGCATGTTATTTACGTATGGGTAGATGCATTATCTAACTATATTACAGCACTAGGATACGGAACATCGAATGAAGAGAAATATAAGAAATTCTGGCCAGCAGATGTTCATTTAGTTGGAAAAGAAATTGTTCGATTCCATACAATTTATTGGCCAATTATTTTAATGGCATTAGATTTACCACTTCCGAAAAAAGTGTTTGCTCATGGCTGGATCTTAATGAAAGATGGAAAAATGAGTAAATCGAAAGGAAATGTAGTGGATCCTGTTACATTAATTGATCGTTATGGATTAGATGCATTGCGTTATTACTTACTGCGTGAAGTTCCATTTGGATCAGATGGCGTATTTACACCAGAAGGCTTTGTTGAACGTATTAATTTTGACCTTGCCAACGATTTAGGGAATTTATTAAATCGTACAGTAGCGATGATTGATAAGTACTTTAATGGAGAAATACCTGCGTTTAAGGCCAATGTAACAGAATTTGATGAAACATTGGTAGCATTTGCGCAAGATACATTGAACAAAGTAGAAGAAGCAATGGAAAACATGGAGTTTTCAGTAGCATTAAGTTCTATTTGGCAATTGGTTAGCCGTACAAATAAATATATTGATGAAACGCAACCTTGGGTATTGGCGAAAGATGAGAATGATCGTGATAAACTTGCATCCGTAATGGCACATTTAGCAGAAACGCTTCGCCAAACAGGTATTATGCTTATGCCATTTTTAACGACAACACCAGGTAAAATCTTTGCACAACTTGGCATTACTGATGCAGCACATCAATCTTGGGAAAGTCTTTCTACGATTGGTTGCATTCCAGCTGGTACGAAAGTAGTGAAAGGACAACCAATCTTCCCACGTTTAGAGATGGAAGTAGAGGTTGAATATATTAAAGAACAAATGAAGGGTTCTGCTCCTAAAGTAGAAGAGAAAAAGGAAGAGGAACCAAAAGCAGAAGAAATTACAATTGATGATTTCTTTAAAGTAGAACTACGTGTAGCAGAAGTAATAGAAGCTACACCTGTAAAAAAAGCAGATAAATTGTTAAAAATCCAACTTGATTTAGGTACAGAAAAACGCCAAGTTGTTTCTGGAATCGCTAAATTTTACACACCAGAAGAATTAAAAGGGAAAAAGGTTATTTGTGTAACGAATTTAAAACCAGTAAAATTACGCGGTGAATTATCACAAGGCATGATTTTAGCAGGCGAAGAAAACGGTATATTATCGTTGGCGACAATTGATCAAAATTTACCAAATGGTACAAAAATCAAGTAATTATGACAAAGAAGGAGGTGTTTCACGTGTAACATTCGTGGAGCATCTTTTTTCTTGTTAGAAACCTTTCTGAAATTCCCTTTTTTGTATTAAAATTGTGATATTGTTGTCATTACGTTGTTAGGAAAGTGATTTTTTCTATTAATAGAATTTATTTCAAATAAAAGGAGTTATTTGTCATGTTGTTTGATACACATTCACATTTAAATGCAGAGCAATTTGAAGAAGATTTGCAGGAAGTCATTGCAAGAATGAAAGAAGCTGGGGTTACATATACAGTTGTTGTCGGTTTTGATGAAGTGACAATAAAGAAAGCAATTGAACTCGCAGAAACGTATGATTTTATTTATGCAGCAGTTGGTTGGCACCCTGTTGATGCAATTGATATGACAGAAGAGCATTTAGTATGGTTAGAGGAGTTAGCTACTCATCCAAAAGTGGTTGCTCTTGGTGAAATGGGATTGGATTATCATTGGGACAAGTCTCCGAAAGAAATACAGAAAGAAGTATTTCGTAAACAAATTCAGTTAGCTAAGAAAGTAAAATTACCTATTATTATACATAATCGTGACGCAACGCAAGATATTGTAGATATTTTAGAAGAAGAAAATGCGGCTGAAGTAGGAGGGATTATGCATTGCTTTAGTGGCAGTGTGGAAGTAGCGAAGAAATGTATTGATATGAATTTCTTAATCTCATTAGGAGGACCGGTAACGTTCAAAAATGCAAAGAAACCAAAAGAAGTTGCTATGGAAATCCCGATGGAGAAATTACTGATAGAAACAGATTGTCCATACTTAACGCCTCATCCATTTCGTGGTAAGCGAAATGAACCAAGTTATGTCAAACTTGTAGCAGAAGAAATTGCAAACTTAAAAGGAATTTCATATGAAGATGTTGCACAAGTAACAACAGAAAATGCAAAAGCTTTATTTGGTGTTAAATAAGAGAAAAGAATGGGGCTCCCCATTCTTTTCCTTTATTACCTTCTCTTATCGTTATCTTCCGGTGAAAAAAGCTGCTAAAAATAGTGGAAGAGAAGTACAAGCTATATGTATCCATTTTGATTTTCCAGCATATAAGTCACTGCTATGAAGAACAAAAAGTGACCGCTACTTATTTTCTCTCTTTGTTTTCACTTGGCATGGGGCAGGAAAAGGATCTGACCGCTTCTATGCATGGCCGGATTCTCCCTCCCACCTAAAAAGAAAGGTTTTATGTCGATTTTTCAATTTGTACTTATATAGTTGAGGAAAAGGGGCATCTTCTTATAGATCTTGATAAGAAAAGCATGTTAATGGGGCTGAGAATAAGTAAAAGTGTTGCAATGAAGGTTGTAAGTGCAGATGGATATAATTTCTTGATCTTAATATGAAATGAATCACTGTTGATTCTCGTGTTATTCCACTTGGTACAAAGGTTTGGATAGAAGATTATAGAAATGGCTTTGCTGGGGACAGAGTGGATTTGTTAATGCCCACTGAGGCACAGGTATACTCGTGGAGAAGAAAACAAGTAAAGAGTAAAGTGTTACAATAAGAATGGTAGGCAGAGGGTTTTTTTCTCCTCTGCTTTTTAAATTGTATGAATGGGAAAATAATAATGGAAAAGTATTCGTTTTTTTGTTTTACTAAGTAGAGACGAAATGAGTGTGGAGGCAGGCATGAAAATTAAAGAGATTATCGTTGTAGAAGGTAAAGATGATACAGTTGCGATTAAGCGTGCTGTTGATGCAGATACAATTGAAACGAACGGTTCAGCAATCGGTGATCATGTTATTGAGCAGGTGAAATTAGCACAGCAAAAACGGGGCGTTATTATTTTGACAGACCCGGATTATCCAGGAGAACGTATTCGGAAAATTATTTCTGAGAAAGTTCCAGGTTGTAAACATGCTTTTTTACCAAAAGAGGAAGCACTTGCTAAAAGGAAAAAAGGCGTCGGCATAGAACATGCTTCTAATGAATCCATTCGCCGTGCTTTAGAAAATGTTCATGAGGAAATGGAAGCTTATATGAGCGAAATTAGTTGGAGCGACTTAGTAGATGCTGGCTTAGTGGGCGGAGAAATGGCAAAAAGCCGCAGGGAAAGAATGGGTAAGCTATTAAAGATTGGTTATACAAATGCAAAGCAGTTACATAAACGTTTACAAGTGTTTCAAATTTCAAAAGAAGCATTTGCAGAAGCTTATAAAAAAGTATTACAGGAGGAAAAGAAATGAAGGATATCGCAACACCGAATCGTACAAAAGATATTGTTGAAAAGTACGGGTTTTCATTCAAAAAAAGTCTAGGACAAAATTTTTTAATTGATACAAATGTATTAAATCGTATTGTAGATTATGCAGAAATCGGATCAGAGAGTGGAGCAATTGAAATTGGTCCTGGTATTGGGGCGTTAACAGAGCAATTAGCAAAACGTGCGAAAAAAGTAGTAGCTTTCGAAATTGATCAGCGATTATTACCAATCTTAGATGAGACATTAGCTCCTTATGGTAATGTAACTGTCATTAATAAAGATGTTTTAAAAGCAGATGTGCATGAAGTATTCAAAAAACAATTTGAAGAAGGACAAGACGTAATGGTAGTAGCTAATTTACCGTACTATGTTACAACACCAATTTTATTTAAATTGCTTGAAGAAAAGTTACCAGTTCGTGGATTTGTTGTTATGATGCAGAAGGAAGTAGGAGATCGTTTAGCCGCTAAACCAGGAACGAAAGATTACGGTTCTTTATCTATTGCGATTCAATATTATACTGAAGTAGAGACAGTTATGACTGTTCCACGTACGGTATTTGTACCACAACCGAATGTAGATTCAGCGGTTATTCGTCTTCTAAAACGTCCAAAGCCGATTGTTGAAGTAAAAGATGAGAAATTCTTCTTTGAGGTAGTACGAGCAAGTTTTGCACAACGTCGTAAGACTTTAATGAACAATTTATCAAATAACCTAAATGGTTTCCCAAAAGATAAAGAGTTATTAGATCGTATTTTAACAGAGGTAGGAATTGATCCGAAAAGACGAGGCGAAACATTATCAATTGAAGAATTTGCAGCATTAAGTAATGCATTAGTTCCTCATAAAGTAAAACTTTAATGAATGAGGATAGCTGATTGCAAATAGCTAGATAAGCAATAAAGGGGCAGCTCAATTGAGCTGTCTTTTTTGTCACCCTTTCCACTCTGAATTCATACGTTAAGAACAGAAGATGGTTAGTGAGATGGCCTAATGGGTTTGGAGGTAGGATAATGGCTGTACATGTTGGAGATCTAGTAGAACGACATTCGTATAATCGAGATATTCTTTTTCGGATTACAGAAATAAAAGGTGAAATGGCAATATTGTTTGGCGAAGAAGTTAGGCTTGTAGCAGATGCGCCGCTTGAAGATTTAATTCTCGTTGATCAGCGCGAATATAAAAAAAGAGAAAAACGTGAAAAGGAAACAATGGAGCGCACATATCGCTTATTTCAGCAAGATTATGTGTTGATGAAGCAGCGCCATGAACATACTTCTACAGGTGGATATACGAGTGAAGTCAATTATTTTCAAATGCCAGGGCGGGTTTTGCATATAGATGGAGACCCACTATATTTACGAAAGTGTTTAGATTTATATACCAAGATAGGTGTTCCGGTTCAAGGTGTTCATTGTAAAGAAACAGAAATGCATGAAAAAGTAGTCGATTTGATTGATCATTTTCGCCCTGATATCTTAGTAATAACAGGTCATGATGCGTATACCAAGTCAAAGGGATTGATGGGGGATTTAGCTGCTTATCGTCATTCTAGACATTTTGTACAGGCTGTTCGAGAAGTGCGAAAGAAATATCCATCATTAGATCAGCTTGTTATTTTTGCTGGGGCATGTCAATCTCATTTTGAGGCGTTGATTCGGGCTGGCGCCAATTTTGCCAGTTCCCCCTCTAGAATTAACATTCATGCTTTAGATCCCGTTTATGTAGTAGGGAAAATCAGTTTTACTTCTTTTATGGAACGCGTAAATGTATGGGATGTTGTACGTAATACGATTACTGGTGAAAAGGGCCTTGGTGGGATTGAAACACGGGGGATTTTGCGAACTGGATTGCCCTTTCAATATTATGATGAGTAAGTAAGGTACATGGGTGCCTTGCTTTTTTTTGAAGGTTTTAGTTAGCTTAGTAAGCGATAGGTGTATAAATAATGATTTGAAAGAGTTTGGATAAAAAAAGGTAAGAGCGTACAGACTATACAATGATACTTTTACAATATAGTATTTCTTCTATCTATTCGAACGCATTAGGTTCTTGTAACTATATTATCTGTTACTTGCAATTAATATTGGGATAGATATATCGTGTTTTTAAGTATTCAATCTAAATTACAGCGAGGTGTAGCATGGTATATGTCAAAACGTTTAGATGAAATTAAAAGCGAACTAGACCATCATCTTGGAAAGCGCCTTATGTTAAAGGCGAATAGTGGAAGAAGAAAGACGGTGGAACAATCCGGTGTGCTAGCAGAGACATATCGCTCTGTATTTGTTGTACAGCTAGATCAACAGGAAGATACATTGCAGCGTGTTTCGTATAGCTATGCAGATGTTTTAACAGAGACAGTAGAATTAACGTTTTATGATGATCCTCATAATGAGGTTATTTTAGGATAAGTATTTTGTTGTTACATATATTCCCATAAATGAAACGATATATTATTTTGCATACTAACTATACCGTAGCAAAATAAGGAGGGACCCTGCATTGAGTAGACGAAGAGGAGTCATGTCAAATCAGTTTAAAGAAGAGCTTGCAAAGGAGCTTGGATTTTATGATGTTGTTCAGAAAGAAGGATGGGGCGGAATTCGTGCGAAAGATGCTGGTAATATGGTGAAGCGGGCCATTGAGATTGCAGAGCAGCAATTAATGAAACAAAACCAGTAGTTGTAAGATAACTTCTATGCTACGGTAGCCGAGGAGAAATTCCTCGGCTTTTTGCACGCTAAAAGGTGTCATCATTTTGTATAAGTAGTTTCATTCTGAATGCTTTTCGTTATAATTAGGGAAGTGTCATCGTCTTACTATAAATTTATGGTAAAATAAACGATAAAAGATTGAGTACATAGAGTGGGTGAATAGATTGAAGCTACTAGTGAAAGCACCAGCAAAGATTAATCTGTCGTTAGATGTACTGGGAAAAAGACAAGACGGCTATCATGAAGTGAAAATGATTATGACAACAATTGATTTAGCGGATCGTTTAGAGCTAACAGAATTATTAGAAGACCGTATTGAAATTGTATCCCATAATCGGTATGTCCCAGACGACCAACGTAATTTAGCTTATCAAGCAGCAAAATTATTAAAAGAGAAGTTTAAGGTGAAGCAAGGTGTATCTATTGCTATTGAAAAAACAATTCCAGTAGCAGCAGGATTGGCAGGGGGAAGCAGTGATGCGGCTGCTACATTACGTGGCCTTAATAAGCTGTGGAACTTAGGTCTTACAATAGATGAATTGGCAGAACTTGGTGCGGAAATTGGATCAGATGTATCCTTTTGTGTGTACGGAGGAACAGCAATTGCTACAGGAAGAGGAGAAAAAATTGAGCATATCAAGACACCTCCTTCTTGTTGGGTAATTTTAGCGAAACCACATATTGGTGTATCTACTGCTGACGTATATGGGAATTTACAATTAAATCGTGTTACACATCCAAACGTAGAGAAAATGGTTGAAGTGATTAATCAAGGTGACTATAAAGGAATATGTAATACAGTTGGAAATGTATTAGAAGATGTGACGTTTGCAATGCATCCTGAAGTTGCTCGTATTAAGGCACAGATGAAGCGCTTTGGCGCAGATGCCGTTTTAATGAGCGGCAGTGGTCCAACTGTGTTTGGGCTTGTACATCATGATTCACGCATGCATCGTATTTATAATGGTTTGAAAGGTTTTTGCGAACAAGTATATGCAGTACGTCTATTAGGAGAGCGAGAAACGCTTGAATAAAGACGTATAATAAGTTATTATTTGTTTAGAATATTCGTGATTTGAGGTGAGAGTGTGAAAATTAGACGAAGTACAAGGTTAGTCGATATGACTTATTATTTGCTACAAAACCCTCGTCAGCTAGTGTCTCTCACTTTTTTTGCTGAAAGGTATCAATCTGCTAAATCTTCTATTAGTGAAGATTTAGTTATTATTAAGCAAACGTTTGAACAACAAGGAGTCGGCACATTGCAAACGATACCAGGAGCAGCAGGAGGAGTGAAACATATTCCATATATAAGTGAAGAAGAGGCGAATCTGATTATTAACGAGCTGTGTAACTTATTTGAAAATCCAGATCGTATTTTACCAGGTGGATACTTATATATGACGGATCTTTTAAGTAATCCTCGTCATATTAATGGTGCAGGGCGTTTATTTGCTTCTGTTTTTGCAAGACAATCAATTGACGCGGTTATGACGGTAGCAACAAAGGGGATCCCACTTGCTTACGCAGTGGCCAACTATTTAGATGTGCCAGTAGTAATTGCAAGAAAAGACAATAAGGTAACAGAAGGACCAACGGTTAGTATTAACTATGTATCAGGTTCATCTAAGCGTATTCAAACAATGACTTTAGCGAAGCGTAGTCTTCCAGAAGGAGCTAATGTTTTAATTGTTGATGACTTCATGAAAGCTGGAGGAACGATTCAAGGCATGATTAGTATGCTAGAAGAGTTTAAAGCGAATGTAGTTGGAATTGGTGTATTAGTAGAATCTACAGATATCGAAGAAAGACTTATTAATAACTTTGTTTCGTTAATTCGTTTATCAGAAGTAGATATAAAGAACAAAACCATTCAGGTGGAAAGAGGGAATTATTCACTTGCACCATTTGATGAAGGGCTCATAGAAGGTGAATAAAAAGGTAAAGCAAAAGGCTTTATCTTTTTTTGTAAATGAAAGTGCTAGTAGGCGGTAAGTCTTTTCTTATATCGTTAAAGTCTTACCGCCTACTAGCACAGTGCATTCTATTTATTTTAGAATAGATGAAACTAAGTTTGTATGGGCATTTTGATGGTAAAAATAAAATAATAAAAGGGTGAGAAGTATGAAAGTTGTTCAAACAAATCAGGCACCACAAGCAATTGGGCCATATTCACAAGGAATTATTGTGAATAATATGTTCTATAGCTCAGGACAAATTCCATTAACAGCAGGTGGAGAACTTGTAACAGGTGATGTAAAAGTACAAACAGAGCAAGTGTTTCAAAATTTACAAGCTGTATTAGAAGAAGCTGGAGCGTCATTCGATACAGTTGTAAAAACAACTGTATTCTTGCAAGACATGGATGATTTTAATGCTGTAAACGAAGTGTACGGCTCTTATTTTTCCATACATAAGCCAGCGCGTTCTTGTGTGCAAGTTGCAAGATTACCGAAAGATGTTTCTGTCGAAATCGAAGTAATCGCTCTTATAAAATAAACTTTTGTAAGCGATATCTCCAATTAATTCTCATATTCCATTAAAATAAAAAAATTTTATCTTAAAAATTTTTAAAAAATTAGAGGGAAAATAGAAAATTTGTGGAATTTATACAAATATATCGCTTATTTAGAAAAGGGTGGTGAACACAAGATGGAAGTGACTGACGTAAGATTACGCCGCGTAAACACAGAAGGCCGTATGAGAGCAATTGCCTCTATTACCCTAGACCATGAATTTGTTGTTCATGATATTCGTGTAATTGATGGCAATAATGGATTATTTGTAGCAATGCCAAGCAAACGTACTCCAGATGGAGAATTTCGTGACATTGCACATCCAATTAATTCTAACACACGCTCTAAAATTCAAGATGCGGTTTTAACTGAGTATCACCGTTTAGGCGAATTAGAAGAAGTTGAGTTTGAAGAAGCTGGAGCTTCGTAAAATTCGAATAAAAAGGGCTCTAATAAAAAGAGCTCTATAATTTTGCAACAAACTCCTGTAAACACTTACAGGAGTTTGTTTTTTATTATTTAGTTATCTGTGGTATTGATATATAGCCTTAAGGTGAAATGGTGAGAAAAGAAATTAGGCAGAGGATAATCTACCTGCAAAAGTTTAATTGATTTAATATCATTATATTTTTATAAATGAATATTTTTTCTAACATATAAGTTGTTGCTATGAAGAATAAAATGTGACTTGCACTCGTTTTCTCTTTTTGTTTTAACTTGGCATGGGGCAGGAAAAGGATCTGACCGCTTCTATGCATGATCGATACTCTCCCACCTAAAAAGAAAGGTTTTATGTTGGGCTTTCAATTTGTACTTATACAGTACTTGTTTTGGATGAAGATTTCCGTTAATTAAAGCTTCCACTATTGTCCTCGTTATATGTAAACTTCTAATTTATTTAAAATCATATAAAATAGTATAGCTTATTTCTGAAAAAAGATACTAAAGAGTAAAACATCTTATAAGAAGTATGGTAAAATTTAATAGTTATGCTGTGTTTCTTGAAATATATAAAGATTTAGGATAATATCTTTAATGGATAAATAGGTTGCGATGGAGGGTCTATATGTCAAACAGATTTGCAGTGATTCTAGCTGCAGGTAAGGGCACACGTATGAAGTCAAAGCTATACAAAGTGCTTCATCCTGTATGCGGAAAACCAATGGTGCAGCATGTAGTCGATCAAGTATCTCAATTAGGATTGCAGAAACTTGTAACGGTAGTTGGACATGGTGCTGAAAAAGTACAAGAACAACTAGGGAACGTAAGTGAGTTTGCATTACAAGCAGAACAACTTGGTACAGCACACGCTGTTGATCAAGCTGCTGATGTACTTGCGAATGAAGAAGGAACAACTTTAGTTATTTGTGGTGATACACCACTTATAACTGCAGAAACAATGGAAGCATTGTTAAAGCATCATGAAGAAGCAGGGGCGAAGGCGACAGTGCTAACGGCATACATAGAAGAACCTGCTGGATATGGCCGTATTGTTCGTAATGAAAGTGGTCATGTTGAAAAAATCGTTGAGCATAAAGATGCAAATGAAGTAGAGCTAACTATTAAAGAAATCAATACAGGTACGTATTGTTTTGATAATAAAGCACTATTTGCCTCACTTTCTAAAGTTTCAAATGACAACGTACAAGGTGAATACTACCTTCCAGATGTAATTGAAATTTTGAAAAACGAAGGGCATATTGTATCAGCTTATCAAACGGAGCATTTCGATGAAACGTTAGGTGTTAACGACAGAGTCGCTCTATCGCAAGCGGAAATTATTATGAAAAATCGTATCAACCGTAAGAATATGGTGAATGGTGTTACAATTATTGATCCAAGTAACACATACATTTCTGCGGATGCAATTATTGGCAGTGATACAGTTCTTCATCCAGGAACGATTATTGAGGGGAAAACTGTAATTGGTTCTGATTGTGAAATTGGCCCGCATACAGTAATACGCGATAGTGAAATTGGAGACCAGACAACAATTCGTCAATCTACTGTACACGACAGCAAGGTTGGTACAGAAGTTTCGATTGGTCCATTTGCACACATTCGCCCAGATTCAGTCATTGGTGATGAAGTACGCGTTGGAAACTTCGTAGAAATTAAAAAGACTGTTTTTGGTAATAGAAGTAAAGCTTCACACTTAAGTTATATTGGCGATGCACAAATTGGAGAAGAAGTGAATCTTGGGTGTGGTTCAATTACGGTGAACTACGATGGCAAGAATAAATTTAAAACAGTTATCGGAGATGGCGTATTTATTGGTTGTAATTCAAACCTTGTTGCTCCTGTAACAGTTGAAGATGGTGCTTATGTGGCGGCAGGCTCTACAATTACAGAGGATGTTCCATCAAAAGCATTATCAATTGCACGTGCACGTCAAGTTAACAAAGAAGACTATGTTGATCAATTGCTGAATAAGAAAAAATCATAATGTGGAGGGTTAATCTAGATGTCGACTCAATATCTAAATTCTAATTTGAAAGTATTCTCTTTAAACTCTAATAAGGAACTTGCTGAGCAAATTGCAAAGCATATTGGAGTAGGGTTAGGGAAATGTTCTGTTGACCGTTTTAGTGATGGAGAAGTTCAAATTAACATTGAAGAAAGTATTCGTGGTTGCGATGTATTCATTATTCAATCTACAAGCTTTCCAGTAAACGAACATATCATGGAATTACTTATTATGATTGATGCATTAAAACGTGCATCTGCAAAAACAATTAACATTGTTATTCCTTATTATGGTTATGCGCGTCAAGACCGTAAAGCGCGTTCTCGTGAACCAATTACATCAAAGCTTGTAGCAAACTTGCTTGAAACAGCAGGTGCAACTCGTGTAATCACTCTAGATTTACATGCTCCACAAATTCAAGGGTTCTTTGATATCCCAATCGACCACTTAATGGGTGTACCGATTCTTTCTGATTACTTTGAGACAAAAGGCCTTAAAGATATCGTAATCGTATCTCCTGACCATGGTGGTGTAACACGTGCAAGAAAGATGGCAGACCGCCTAAAAGCACCAATCGCTATTATTGATAAACGTCGTCCGCGTCCGAACGTAGCAGAGGTAATGAATATTATCGGTAATATCGAAGGTAAGACAGCAATTTTAATTGATGACATCATTGATACAGCTGGTACAATTACATTAGCGGCAAATGCTCTTGTTGAGAACGGTGCTTCTGAAGTATATGCTTGCTGTACACACCCAGTTCTATCTGGTCCAGCAATTGAGCGTATTCAAAATTCAAATATTAAAGAGTTAGTTGTAACGAACTCTATCGTATTACCAGAAGAGAAGAAAATTGATAAAGTACACGAGCTTTCTGTTGCTCCATTAATCGGGGAAGCAATTATTCGCGTTTATGAAGAAGAATCTGTAAGTGTGTTATTCAATTAATTGGATAGAATGAGACGTAACCAAATTTGGTTACGTCTTTTCGTATCGTAAAAAGAAAGTAGTGGTACAAGAATGAAATTAATAGTAGGACTTGGGAACCCAGGTAGAGAATATGAATTAACAAGGCATAATATCGGATTTATGGCGATTGATGAACTTGCAAAGCGATGGAATATTTCTTTAAATGAACAAAAGTTTAAAGGTTTATTTGGAGCAGGATTTGTTAATGGAGAGAAAGTAATTTTACTAAAGCCACTTACGTACATGAATTTATCTGGGGAAAGTATTCGTCCTCTCATGGATTATTATAAAATTGATGTGGAAGACTTTGTTGTCATGTATGATGACCTGGATATTCCTGTAGGTAAATTACGTCTTCGTATGAAAGGTAGTGCAGGCGGACATAATGGTGTAAAGTCAACAATTACTCATTTAGGAACGCAAGAATTTCAGCGTATTCGTATGGGTATTGATCGTCCGAAAAATGGTATGAAGGTAGTGGATTATGTATTAGGGCGTTTTACAGCAGAAGAAATGCCTGATGTGAATCATTCCATTGAAAACGCTGCGGATGCATGTGAAGAGTGGTTAAAGAAACCGTTTCTTCAAATTATGAATACTTTTAATAGTTAATCTCACAAACTGGAATATTTTATAATGTTTTTATCCATACTAATAATAATTGTATACTTAGGAGGATAGTATGGAAGGACATTATTATTGTAGGCATTGTGGATGTAACGTAGGTTCCATTACCGCAGAAAAAGTATATAGCAACGTTTTGTTTCAACTAACAGAGCAAGAAAAATTGGATATGATTCATTTTCATGAAAATGGAAATATATATATAAAAACAATTTGTGAATCGTGCCAAGAAACGCTCGCATCTTATCCTGAGTACTATGAATATGAAAAATTTCTGCAATAAAATGTTGTCGCTTTGGCATGCCCAAAGCATTTTTCTGTTTTCTTTTTCCAAAATATTTGCATAAAAATAATATTAACTTGCTCTTTATGTTGAGAGGAGTTTTGAAAATGATAGGGTTATTAGAGCAATTTTATAAAAATAAAGAAATTCAATCCATTATAAATGGTTTAGAAGAAGGGCTAAAGGAGCAACTCGTATCAGGGATGGCAACCTCTTCTCGTTCTTTATTAATGGCCGCTTTATATAAAAAAACAAAGCAGTCACAGCTTATTGTGACACACAATTTATATCAAGCACAAAAAGTATATGAAGATTTAGTATCACTGCTTGGTGAAAAAGATGTGTGGCTATATCCAGTTAATGAATTAATTGCGTCGGAGATTGGGGTTGCCAGCCCTGAACTTAAGGCGCAACGTATCGAAGTATTAAATCGTTTAGCCATGGGAGAGAATGGTATCATTGTTGTCCCCGTTGCTGGACTACGTAGATTTTTACCAATAAAAGAATTATGGAAGCAAAAGCAAATTGAAATCAGTCTAGGGCAAGAGATTGATTTAGATGCACTGCTCCATACATTACATCATATTGGTTATGAGCGTAAGTCGATGGTAGAGGCTCCAGGAGAGTTTAGTTTACGCGGAGGGATATTGGATATTTATCCATTAACTGAAGAACTACCGTTTCGTATTGAATTTTTTGATACAGAGGTAGATTCTATTCGATTATTTGATGTAGAAGAACAACGCTCTCAAGATAAAAAGGAAAGCGTTAAATTTGGTCCTGCAACAGAGTTTCTATTTTCGGGAGAAGAACTAAGTTCAGGGATAGAGAGTCTTGAAAAAGGTTTAAGGAAGACGATACAAAAGCTCTCTGATGACAAAATTAAGACAGCGGTACTTGAAACGGTTAGTCATGAGATAGAAATATTAAAAAATGGTCAGAGCATCGAGCAAATGTTTAAATATTTATCTATCTTCTACAAAAAACCCGCTAGTCTAATAGATTATTTACCTGAAAACAGCGTGGTCATTTTAGATGAGATTTCTCGTATTCAAGAGACTGCATCACATCTTGAAACGGAAGAAGCAGAATGGTATACATCACTTCTCAGTGAAGGGGCAATTATTCAAGATTTAGTGTTCTCTCACTCATTTGAAGAGTTCCTACACCATAAAAAAAGAAGTTTTGTGTATTTAACATTGTTTCTACGTCACATTGCACATACACACCCGCAAAATATTGTAAATGTAACGTGTAAAACAATGCAGGATTTCCATGGACAAATGCAGCTGTTAAAAACCGAAATTGATAGATGGAATGAGGGACATTTTACAACGGTTGTACTTGGAACGGATGAAGAACGTGCAAAGAAATTACAACATATTTTAAGTGATTATGATATTGAAGCAGATATTGTAGAATCTACAGATATATTACTCCCTGGGCGCCTGCAAATTGCTGTAGGTGATTTGCATGCAGGATTTGAAATGCCGATGCAAAAACTTGTTGTTATTACAGAGAAAGAGCTTTTTCATAAAAAGGTAAAAAAATCACAGCGTAAGCAAAAACTATCGAATGCAGAGCGAATTAAAAGTTATTCGGAATTAAAGGTTGGAGACTACGTTGTTCATGTAAATCATGGTATCGGTAAATTCCTAGGAATTGAAACGTTAGAAATTAATGGTGTCCATAAAGATTACTTGAACATTAAATATCAAGGTAACGATAAGTTATATGTTCCAATTGAACAAATTGACCAAGTGCAAAAATATGTAGGTTCAGAAGGAAAAGATCCGAAAGTTTATAAACTCGGTGGTAATGATTGGAAAAAGGTAAAAACAAAAGTAGAAAAATCTGTACAAGATATTGCGGATGATTTAATTAAACTATATGCAGAACGTGAAGCTTCAAAAGGATATGCATATACACCGGATACTGCAGAGCAACAGGAGTTCGAATCATCTTTCCCATATCAAGAAACAGAGGATCAATTGCGTTCTATTGAAGAAATTAAGAAAGATATGGAACGTGGACGCCCAATGGATCGGCTTCTTTGTGGTGATGTTGGATATGGAAAAACGGAAGTGGCTATTCGTGCAGCATTTAAAGCGATTATGGATGAAAAGCAAGTTGCGATTTTAGTACCGACAACAATTCTTGCGCAACAACACTATGAAACAATTCGAGAGCGTTTTCAAGACTATCCAATTAATATTGGATTGTTAAGCAGGTTCCGTACTAGAAAACAACAAAATGAAACGATTAAAGGTTTGAAAGATGGAACAGTTGATATTGTTATTGGAACGCACCGTATTTTATCTAAAGATGTAACGTATAAAGATCTAGGTCTACTTATTATTGATGAGGAACAACGATTTGGTGTTACGCATAAAGAAAAGATTAAACAATTGAAAGCGAATGTGGATGTATTAACATTAACTGCAACACCGATTCCGCGTACGCTTCATATGTCTATGCTTGGTGTACGAGATTTATCTGTTATTGAGACACCACCAGAAAATCGTTTCCCAGTCCAAACATATGTAGTTGAGTATAATCCAGGATTAATTCGAGAAGCGATAGAAAGAGAACTTGCAAGAGGTGGTCAAGTTTACTTCTTATATAATCGTGTGGAAGACATTGAAAGAAAAGCAGACGAAATCTCCATGTTAGTTCCAGATGCACGTGTGACGTATGCGCATGGAAAAATGAACGAGAGTGAGCTAGAATCTGTTATGCTATCGTTTTTAGAGGGACAGCATGATGTTCTTGTGAGTACAACGATTATCGAAACAGGTGTTGATATTCCAAATGTAAATACATTAATTGTATTTGATGCGGATCGTATGGGATTATCGCAATTGTATCAGCTTCGTGGGCGCGTGGGACGCTCAAATCGCGTTGCTTATGCATATTTTGCATATAAGCGTGATAAGGTGTTATCAGAAGTTGCTGAGAAACGTTTACAAGCAATTAAGGAATTTACAGAACTTGGATCAGGATTTAAAATTGCGATGCGAGATTTATCCATTCGTGGTGCTGGTAACTTGTTAGGAGCTGAGCAACATGGATTTATTGATTCCGTCGGATTTGATTTATATTCACAAATGTTAAAAGATGCAATTGAACAACGTAAGGGAACGCAAGGAATTGAGAATACGATTGATGTTGAAATTGATTTAGAAGTGGATGCATACTTGCCAGATGCTTATATTTCAGATAGTAAACAAAAAATTATGATGTACAAACAATTTAGAGGTGTTTCTACAATTGAGGACATTGAAGAGTTGCAAGAAGAGATAATCGATCGATTTGGTGATTATCCACAAGAGGTTGGATATCTATTGCAAATTGCGAATATTAAGGTGCTGGCAACGAAAGAACAAATTGAGTTAATTAAACAAACGAAATTTGAAGTTACATTCTTATTCTCAGAACAAGCAAGCCAAAATATTGATGGCGGAAAACTATTTATGCTCGGGAATAGCTTTGGTCGCATGATTGGTCTTGGTATGGAAGGTTCTCGTTTGAAAATTGTTATGAAAACGAATGGATTAGAGACATCAAAATGGTTAACGATTGCTGAAAATTTATTAAAAGGCCTGCCAGACGTAAAAAAAGAAGTAATAAATGCTTAAAACAAAATAAAAAATCCAATTCGGCGTGCATAGAAGAACTAATGTGTAAAATACTATGTTTAACAGTTGGTGATTTTTACATGAACAGGTAAATTCACCACTTTCATCATCAGTAGAAAGTGAGGCAGCATTAGAATGAAAGCAACTGGAATCGTACGTCGAATTGATGATTTAGGTAGGGTGGTAATTCCGAAAGAAATCCGTAGAACTTTACGTATTCGAGAAGGAGATCCACTAGAAATTTTTGTTGATCGCGATGGAGAAGTGATTTTGAAAAAATATTCTCCAATTAGCGAATTAGGTGACTTCGCAAAAGAATATGCTGATGCTTTATACGATAGCTTAGGGCATAATGTACTCGTATGCGATCGTGATTCCATTATCGCTGTATCGGGAGTATCTAAAAAAGAATACTTAAATAAAAGTGTTGGTGATTTAGTTGAAAAGACAATGGAAGAGCGGAAGTCCGTTATTATGACAGACGAAAGCGAAATTTCAATTATTGATGGAGTAACAGAAAAGGTCAACTCTTATACGGTCGGTCCTATTGTCGCAAATGGGGACCCCATTGGAGCTGTTATCATCTTTTCGAAAGATGCAATTATAAGCGAGGTAGAACATAAAGCGGTAAATACTGCAGCAAGCTTTTTAGCGAAGCAAATGGAGCAGTAGAGGAATAGAGTTTTTATAAGTAGCAATCTTTCTTAGTTATGATATTTTTTTATGAGAAAATGGGATTCTTATTTGTAGATAGGACTAATGTTTGTGAAAAGGTAGCACTTTGCTACCTTTTTTCATTGAACAAAGAAATGATTTATTCATACTGATTGTTAGTCCCCACAAATCAGGCTTTTATGGATAGGGATACTGCCTGCAAAAAACAGGATACAGTGAAATGGAATCCTGCTTTTTTCTTTGTGATATAATACGAGGGGTGAGAATAGAAAAAGGAGTTTTTTTGTATGGAAGCGAAGAAATATCAGGCCTTTTGGCGTGGGGCTATCATATTAACAATTGCAAGTTTTGTTACGAAGGTATTAAGCGCTTTTTACCGTATTCCATATCAAAATATAGCAGGAGATGTTGGGTTTTATATTTACCAACAAATTTATCCCTTTTATGGATTTTGCTTAATTCTAGCTACCTATGGCTTTCCGATTATTATTTCTAAAATGGTGGCAGAACGTTTGGAGCAGGGTAAGCCAAAAGAAGCGGAAGAGATTGTTTGTGTTTCCTTTTGGTTTTTATTAGGTATCGGTTGTATAGGCTTTTTTATATTGTTTTTTGGTGCTCATACGATTGCATCGGCCATGGGCGATGGGCATTTAGATAAGTTGCTACGGGTTATTTCATTTTCATTTTTATTAATGCCTTTTTTATCTGTAGCAAGAGGATATTTTCAAGGATTTAATAATATGATGCCAACAGCTATTTCACAGGTGATCGAACAAACAATTCGTGTTTCAATCATTGTATTTTTGTCAATGTTCCTTATAGCTCACGAGTTTGATTTATATACGGTTGGTGCAGGAGCAATGTTAGGATCGATTGCAGGTGGGTTTATTGGTATCGTTGTGCTTTTATGGTATATGCGTCATGATTTTCGTTCGATCTTCTTGCAAGGATGGAAAAGGATAAGAAATAAGAAAAAGCTAATTCGAGTTCTTTTTTGGCAAGGGATAGCCATTTGTGTTAGTAATTTAGTATTAATTTTTATCCAAATGGCAGATTCAGTTTCGTTTTATACTTTGCTTATTCAGGCAGGAGAACAGTCAGAAACCGCAAAGGTATTAAAAGGTATTTATGATAGAAGTATCCCTTTAATGCAACTCGGTACAGTTATAACGACTTCATTTTCACTTTCGCTTATTCCTATTATTACGGCAGCGAAAGAAAGAGGAGATCATTCGTTTATTCGAGATAAGGTGCAGTTAGCGTTGAAAATTACAGTTGTAATTGGATCTGCAGCAGCACTTGGATTAGCTTGTATTATTAAGCCAACAAATATTATGTTGTTTGAAAATAGTGATGGATCAAGTGTGCTAGCTATATTAGCTATCTCCATTTTATTTAGTTCATTATCTATTACAACGGCTTCTATTTTACAAGGATTGGGACAAGCATTGAAGCCAGCCCTGTTTGTTATATTTGGAGGTTGCTTAAAATTGCTGCTAAATCATATGCTAATGCCACATTTTGGTGTAACAGGGGCAGCGATTGCAACTTTAATCGCACTTATGGGCATTGCTTTTTTAAATAGTGCACTACTTATTCGAGTTGTAGGAGAACCAATCATTTATAAACAAAATATATTTGGTGTAATGGCCAGTGGATTAGGTATGACTTTTATATTAATGATATTTATGCGTATGTCTGAAGGCGTTGGATTAGTTGAGGAAGGATACAGAGGAATGGCGACAGTTGAGGCACTATTAGGTGTAGTGATTGGCGGTTTAATATATGTATTCTTGATTTTGAAAATGCATGTTTTTACAAAAGAAGAATTAGGAACTTTTATGAAGCGAGACAAAGTAAAGGACTCTTTAAAAAAGAGCGGATAGGGGTGAAGGATTGTGAGTGGAGTAATTACTGTTTTAGGATTAGGTGCTGGTGAGTTAGATCAGTTAACAATGGGTGTATACCGGAAAATAAAAGAAGCAACTCACATGTATGTACGAACAAAGGAACATCCGGTTATAGAAGAATTAGAAAAAGAAGGAATTAAATATACTGCTTTTGATGCTGTATATGAAGCGCATGATACATTTGAGATTGTATATGAAACAATTGCAAATACATTACTAGAAAAAGCACAAGATGCAGACATCATTTATGCTGTACCAGGTCATCCGCTTGTTGCGGAAAGGACTGTTCAGTTGCTTTTACAAAAAGGAAAAGATGCACAGGTTGAAGTTCGAATTGAAGGTGGACAAAGCTTCTTGGATCCAATGTTTGCTAGTTTGAAAATAGATCCAATCGAAGGATTTCAATTGATTGATGCTACATCATTTGAACGAGGGCAATTAGAATTACGGCAACATCTAATTTTTTGCCAAGTATATGATGCGTTCGTTGCATCCGATGTGAAATTAACATTGATGGAAATGTTACCTGACGAGTACGAGGTGTATATTGTAACAGCAGCGGGGACATCTTTTGAACAGGTAAAAAAGGTACCACTATATATGTTGGATCACGAAACAGAACTGAATAACTTAACGAGTGTGTATGTGCCGCCAGTTGTAGAACGTGCATCCTTATATCAGCAATTTGATGTGCTTCGGGAAATTATCGCTGAGCTTCGTGGACCAAATGGTTGCCCGTGGGATAAAAAGCAAACACACCAGTCTTTAAAGAAATATTTAATTGAGGAAGCGTATGAAGTACTAGAGGCAATTGATGAAGAAGATGATGATCATCTAATTGAAGAACTCGGTGATGTATTATTACAAGTTATGCTCCATGCTCAAATTGGAGAGGATGAAGGATGGTTCTCTATTGATGATATTATTCGAACATTATCTGAAAAAATGGTGCGCCGCCATCCACATGTATTTGGAGATATAGATGTAGATAATGCAGAAGAAGTTATTTCAAATTGGGAAGAGATTAAAAAGCAAGAAAAAGGGAATGCAAGAGAATCTGTTCTAGCAGGAGTTCCAAAAAGCTTACCGCAATTAATGCGTGCTCATGAAATTCAGAAAAAGGCTGGGAAAGTTGGCTTTGATTGGGTTGATGTACAACCAATGATGGATAAAGTATTAGAAGAGTGGAAGGAATTCCAGCAAGAAGTTGCGAAAATGGATAAAGAAAAAATGCTAGGCGAGTTTGGTGATTTATTATTCGCCTTTGTGAATATAGCTCGCCACTATAAATTGGATCCTGAAGAAGCGCTTCATATGACAAATGAAAAATTTATGGGTCGCTTTTTATACATGGAAGCAAAAGTAGCTGAAATGAATAAAGAAATGCAGGAATTAACATTAGAACAAATGGACGTTCTGTGGGAGGAAGCAAAACGGACAGAGAAACGATAAGGGGGAAATAAAATGCGTTTAGATAAGTTTTTGAAAGTATCACGTTTAATTAAACGAAGAACATTGGCAAAAGAAGTAGCTGATCAAGGGAGAATTTCAATTAATGGACAAGCTGCAAAGGCAAGTTCTGTTGTAAAAGTGGAAGATGAATTAACAATTCGTTTTGGGCAGAAGGTAGTAACTGTTAAAGTAAATGAATTAAAAGAAACAACAAAAAAAGAAGACGCAGCTAATATGTATACTGTCGTTCGCGAGGAAAAGGTAAAAGCTGAAGAAGGCTTGTTCTAAATCTTTTCATCCCCTCATACATTACTATTAGCTAGTATAAAGCTATGGGGGGATTTGCGTGAATAATGGCTACTCAGCTATGTCTTCTAATCAGCAAAATGTTTCTGTAGAGCATGATATTATTATGCGTGGCAGACGTGTAATTGATATTACGGGTGTAAAACAAGTAGAAAGTTTTGATAGTGAAGAATTCTTATTAGAAACCGTAATGGGTTTTTTAACGATTCGTGGACAAAACTTACAGATGAAAAATTTAGATGTGGAAAAGGGCATTGTATCGATTAAAGGAAAAATTCATGAAATACTTTATATTGATGAGAATCAAGGGGAGAAAGCTAAAGGCTTCTTTAGTAAGTTATTTAAATGAGTTTAACAGTCCAATTGTATACAATGCTTTCGATGATTGGAATGGGTGCTTGGATTGGAGCAGCCTTAGATACATACCAACGTTTCTTAAAGCGTACGCAGCGTAAACGTTGGGTTGTATTTATACATGATATACTATTTTGGATTGTCCAAGCATTATTTGTCTTTTATGTATTATTGCTTGTTAACGAGGCGGAGTTACGTGTATATGTATTTGTGGCTTTACTATGTGGTTTTGCGGCATATCAAAGCTTATTGAAATCATTGTACATGAAAATGCTAAATGTTCTCATCTATGTTTTTGTACAAGCGATTCGATTTTTTATTCGAATTATACAGCTACTTATGATAAAACCTGTTATTATTATAGCGCAGCTTGTTATTGCATTTATATTATTTTTATTTCGTATCATGCTTTCAATTGGACATGTATTATGGAAATGTTTGATTTGGATATTACTTTTCGTATGGAAAGTTTTTTTCTGGCCTGTTCGATTTATTGCTTTGCTCATATGGAAACTTCTCCCTAACCGTGTTACACTTTTTATAAAGAGACATGCGGGGTTCCTGCAACGTGCAAAGAAATTGAAGGAGCATATCTTCCAATTTTGGGAGCGTATAAAAAAGAAGTTAGGGGGACCTCGGAAATGAGGGAACTGAAACAAAGATTAATTGAAGAACAGAATCCAAATCCTGTCAAAGAACATATAATACAAACGAATGAAAACAGGAAACGACTTTATCGCCGTTTAGCAGTTTTTCTTGTCTTTGCTTTTACAATTATTGTGAGTATTATTGTGACGTTTTATCAACAAAATAATGATATTAAAGTAAGAGAAGCAAAAGTTAAGGACATGAAAAAAGAATTGGATTCATTAACGGAGAAAGAAAAAAAGCTAAAAGATGATGTTCAAAAGTTAAATGATGAAGAGTACGTTTTAAAGATTGCTAGAAGGGATTATTTCTTCTCCGGAAAAGGGGAGATAATTTTTCCTGTTTCTAAGTAGAGTATGTCTTATTGACACTATATTTTAGGATTATATATAATAAAGTAAAATTTGACTTTTTAACCACTAAGGAGGAGCATTTTTTTTATGTCAATCGAGGTAGGCAGCAAGTTACAGGGTAAAGTAACAGGTATTACAAATTTTGGGGCTTTTGTGGAGCTGCCAGAAGGCTTAACGGGTCTTGTTCATATTAGTGAAGTTGCTGATAATTATGTGAAAGATATTAACGATCACTTAAAAGTAGGCGACCAAGTAGAAGTAAAAGTTATTAATGTTGAAAAAGATGGCAAAATTGGTTTATCTATTAAAAAAGCGAAAGAACGTGAAAGAACAGAAGGAGATCGTCCACGCGGTGAATACCAACGTGGTGGTGACCAACAACGTTCTGGACGTCCACAACGTAATCGTTCTTTTAACAAAGATAACCGTGGTGGCCGTGATAACGGCGGCAATCAAAAAGAAACGTTTGAGCAAAAAATGGCACGCTTTTTAAAAGATAGTGAAGATCGTTTGACTTCTTTAAAGCGTAATACAGAATCTAAACGTGGTGGCCGTGGCGCTCGTCGCGGATAAAACGAACGTTTTATTCTTAACATATAGAGAGGTGCCCAGAGTAAGCTACTCAGGGTGCTTTTTTATGTGAATAAATATATTTTAAAAAAGAATAAAAAACTTTTTTGAAATATGTTGACTTTAAATTGAATTTGATATAAGATACTAATTGTCCGTTAAATACGACGACATGGCGGTGTAGCTCAGCTGGCTAGAGCGTACGGTTCATACCCGTGAGGTCGGGGGTTCGATCCCCTCCGCCGCTATATTTTATTTAATGGCCCGTTGGTCAAGTGGTTAAGACACCGCCCTTTCACGGCGGTAACACGGGTTCGAATCCCGTACGGGTCATCTAAAAAAGATCATGCATACATGCATGATCTTTTTTTATTAAGTAATTATAAATACATACAATATTTCTACAAAAACATCCTGTGTTTTCCGAATATTCCATCTACATAACTTGCGTTTTCTTGATAACTTGTATATATATAGGTTTATTTTGAATAAAAAGTCGAACGATTCTAAGGGCGATGCCTGTTGTTTTGACAAAAATCCCAATAATTATCTTTTATAATGACAGTAATTAAACTATGCAGGTGGTGTTAAAAATATGCCTAAAGCAGGAAGGAATACAATGAATACAGGTACTACGTTAGCGATGGGAGATGGACAGCTAAGAACAATAAAGCGGACAAGCAAATTGAAGGCGAAGTTGGAGCATGTTTTCTTTAGATGGGGATTTGTTATCGTTGTAATCGGTTTTCTTTTGGGACGAGCATATATATTAACGAATATTTTACCGTTTGCATTACCATTTTTTGCTGCCGTTTATGTAATGAAGCGGGATAAAATGCCGCTTGCATTTCTTGCCCTCATGGGTGGTGCACTTTCTGTTTCGATAGACAATTTACTTTTTACTTTTGCATCTATCTTTACTTTCTTCATTTATAATATCTTCTTTAGTCGGTTCACACGTAAAACTGTTGGACTCGTACCATTTCAAGTATTTATCTCCGCGTTAACCGCACATCTTGTTGTTGTTTATTTTGCACAGCAAACCGTCACTATGTATGACCTACTCGTAAGTACAATTGAAGCGGGACTTAGCTTTGTATTAACAATGATTTTTTTACAAAGTGTACCGCTGTTAACAGAAAGAAAAGGGAAACAGCAAGCATTAGAAACCGAAGAAATCGTTTGTTTAATTATATTACTAGCGTCTGTACTAACTGGTACAACAGATTGGTTTGTTTACGACGCGTCTATTCAACATATTTTCACTAGATATTTAGTATTATTATTTGCTTTTGTCGCAGGGGCAGCTACTGGTTCGACAGTGGGGGTTGTGACTGGATTAATATTGAGTTTAGCCAATGTGGCAAGTTTATCTCAACTTAGCTTATTAGCTTTTTCAGGATTGCTTGGTGGATTGTTAAAAGAGGGAAAGCGAATTGGGGTAAGCTTAGGTTTATTGATTGGTACAAGCTTAATTACGTTGTATGTAGATAAACAAGCTAGCATCGTCATAACTTTAATCGAATCTGGTGTGGCAATCATTTTCTTTCTATTAACACCAAAGGTCATTATGGATCGAATTGCTAAATTTATGCCAGGGACACAAGAGCATTCGCATGATCAACAACAATACTTACGAAGAATGCGTGATGTTACAGCAAATAAAATTAATCAGTTTGCAAATGTATTTTCTGCATTATCTAATAGCTTTTCAGTGTATGGATATGTAGAGGAGGAGGATAGAGAAACAGAAGCAGATTTATTTTTAAGTACAATTACAGCGAAGACATGCCAAACATGCTTCAAGAAAGATCAATGCTGGGTAGTGAACTTTGATAAAACATATGACTATATGAAACAAATTATGAATGAGACAGAAGAAGGGACACTTCAGCATAATCGTAAGTTGGTTCGTGAATGGGATAAACACTGTGTCAGAGGGAAAAAAGTGACGGATTTAGTAGCTGGCGAATTGGATCACTTCTATGAAGGGCAAAAATTACGAAAACAAATGAGAGAGAATCGTAGAATTGTTGCGGAACAATTATTAGGCGTTTCGAAAGTAATGGAGGATTTCGCAAAAGAAATTCAGCGTGAACGAGAAAATCACCAAGTGCAGGAAGAACGAATTTTACAAGCGTTCCGGGATTTTGGGGTTGAGGTTGAGCACGTTGATATTTATTGCTTAGATAGAGGGAATATTGATATTGAAATGATGATTCCAGCAGTATCTAATGAGCATGGGGAATGTGATAAATTAGTCGCGCCAATGCTTTCAGACATTTTAAAAGAAAATATTGTTGTGAAACATGAGGAACGATCTGCTTATCCGAATGGTCATAGTATGATATCGTTTGGATCTGCAAAAACGTTTTCTCTTGATACAGGACTTGCTACAGCCGCAAAGGGAGGCGGATTTGTATCAGGAGATTCATATGCGATGATGGATTTAAGTGTTGGAAAGTATGCTCTTGCAATTAGTGATGGGATGGGAAATGGGCAGAGAGCACATATGGAAAGCAAAGAGACGGTAAAATTACTGCAAAAAATATTACAGTCCGGTATTGATGAAGAGATAGCGATTAAATCTATTAATTCAATTCTTTCTCTGAGAACGACAGAAGAAATGTTTACAACACTTGATTTAGCTATGGTAGATTTACGGGATGCAAGTGCGAAGTTTTTGAAGGTTGGTTCAACACCAAGCTTTGTAAAACGCGGAAATAATATTATAAAAATAGAAGCAAGTAATTTGCCAATGGGAATTATTGAGGATGTTGAAGTGGATGTTGTGGGTGAACAGTTAAAAACAGGGGATATTTTAATTATGATGAGCGATGGGATTTTTGAAGGAGCACAGCATGTAGAAAATCATGAATTGTGGATGAAACGTAAAATTAAGGAACTACAAACAGATAATCCACAAGAAATTGCCGACATTATTATGGAAGAGGTCATTCGTTCTGGTGATGGATATATCAATGATGATATGACTATTGTCGTTGCGAAGGTAAAGAAGAATATGCCAAAATGGGCTACAATTCCAATTGTAGGTATGCAAGCACAATAAAAGTGTTAACGTAATTTCTGAGGCTTAGGGTAATTCCTAGGCCTTTTTTTCTATGGAGAGAAGCAGTTTCGTTCTTCCTATGAAGATATAGGGAGAGATGTAAGATAAAATGTGAATTTTGTACACCTTTTTTTTGCACAAAGTTTGTAAAAGTTGTACCATTATAAGCAAGGTAAATTATGTTATTGTTTGGTTTTAACGAAAGGTGATTGCAAAGTTGAAAGATACATTTGTTGAAAAAGTAGATGATTTTGTAAAGCAGCATGATGTATTAGAGGAACATTCGACAATTGTTGTAGGAGTTTCTGGCGGCCCTGACTCTTTAGCCCTTTTATATTATTTATTAGAGAAAAGGGAAGAGAAGAAATTGAAAATTGTAGTCGCACATGTGGATCATATGTTTAGAGGAGATGAATCCTATGAAGACTTACGATTTGTAGAAAATCTTTGCCAGGAGATTGGGGTTATTTGCGAAACAATAAGAATTAATGTATCGCAATATCAACAGCAATATGGAATGAATGCACAGGTGGCTGCTAGAGAATGCCGATATGCCTTTTTGGAAAGAATAATGAAGAAATATGATGCACCGTATGTAGCTCTTGGACATCATGGAGATGATCAAGTAGAGACGATTTTGATGCGTCTTGTACGAGGAAGCACTCCGAAAGGATATGCGGGAATTGCTGTGAAGCGTCCTTTTCATAATGGATATTTAATTAGGCCGTTATTGGCGGTAACAAAGGAAGAGATTGTTAATTACTGCAATAGCTTAGGAATCATACCGCGTATGGATCCGAGTAACGAAAAAGAAATATATACGAGGAATCGATTACGCAAATATGTTCTTCCTTATTTAAAAGAGGAAAATCCGCATGTGCATGAGCGATTTCAAAAATTTAGTATGCTTATGCAAGAGGATGAGGCATATTTGCAGGAATTAGCTTTTGAAAAGATGAATAAAGTAATTACAAAAAAAAGTAACAAACATATCGTCTTATCAATTCCTGCCTTTGAATCCATGTCTATGCCTTTACAAAGGAGAGGGATTCAACTAATATTAAACTATCTTTATGAATATAAGATTCCGTCTTCGCTTTCTTCTATACATATTGACAAAGTAATTGCATTTTTTAAACGAACACAGCCATCAGGTTCACTTGATTTCCCTGAAGGTTTGAAAATTGTTCGTACATATGAAGAATGTAGTTTCCGATTTAAGCAAGAAATTGTTTTCCCTTTTTCGCAAGTTTTATCAGTGCCAGGAGCAGTTACATTAGCGAATGGAGATAAGATTATAGCAGAAATAAATGAGGAGATACCAAGTAACATGAATGAAACGGTATTTGTTGCTAAGTATAATGATATATCATATCCTCTTCTTATTCGCTCTCGGGAAAATGGAGATCGCATGTCAATACAAGGTATGAGTGGTACGAAAAAGATAAAAGCTATTTTTATCGAAGCAAAAGTGCCAAAAGAAAAAAGAGAAGAGTGGCCGATTGTTTGTGATGCAAGTGGAAATATTATTTGGGTTCCCTTGTTGAAACGATCTGCATTTGCTATTTCGCAAGAAACAGCAAATAAGGATAAATATATGATTATTCACTACAAAAGCAAGGAGTCTTCCGGGAGGATAATGAAATGATGAATCAAGATATCGAAAAAGTATTAATTTCTGAAGAGCAAATACAAGAAAAGGTGCACGAGCTAGGTGCAATCATTGCAGAGGATTACAAAAATACAGTACCTCTTGCAATTGGTGTATTAAAAGGTGCAATGCCATTTATGGCAGACTTATTAAAGAGAACAGATACATATCTTGAAATGGATTTTATGGCTGTGTCTAGCTATGGTCATTCTACAGTTTCAACAGGTGAGGTAAAGATTTTAAAAGACCTTGATACTTCTGTAGAAGGTCGTGATATTTTAATCGTTGAGGATATTATTGATAGTGGTCTTACATTAAGCTACTTAGTAGACCTGTTTAAATATCGTAAAGCGAAATCTGTAAAAATTGTTACACTACTAGATAAGCCAACTGGTCGAAAAGTAGACCTAAAAGCAGATTATGTTGGATTCACTGTTCCTCATGAATTTGTTGTAGGATATGGTTTAGATTATAAGGAACAATACCGTAACCTTCCTTATGTAGGAGTATTAAAACCAAGCGTTTACTCAAATTAATTAAATACAGGCGTTATAATTGTATAGGAAAGTTTTTTTATGTTACGATTTACTATAGTGTTTATGCCGTGAGAGGAGGTTAGGAATGAATCGTATCTTCCGTAATACCATCTTTTATTTACTGATATTCTTAGTAGTAATTGGAATCGTGAGCTATTTTAATGGTTCGACGCAAAAAACGACATCAGTTAGCTACGATAAATTCATTACTAAACTTGAAAAAGGTGAAGTGCACAATGTGCAGCTTCAACCGAAAAATGGTGTGTTTGAAGTAAAGGGACAATTCAGTACTGCTAGTAAGGATGAACAATTTGTTACTTATGCACCAAATACTGAAGAATTACAAAAGAAAATTAATGATAAAGCGCAAGGCGTAGAGGTGAAGTACCAACCAGCAGAGGAAACAAGTGCTTGGGTAACATTCTTTACTTCTATCATTCCGTTTGTCATTATCTTCATTTTATTCTTCTTCTTAATGAACCAAGCGCAGGGCGGTGGTAGCCGTGTTATGAACTTTGGGAAAAGTAAGGCGAAGTTATACAATGATGAAAAGAAAAAAGTACGCTTCAGAGATGTAGCTGGAGCAGACGAAGAGAAACAAGAACTTGTTGAGGTAGTTGAATTCTTAAAAGACCCTCGTAAGTTTGCTGAAGTTGGTGCCCGTATTCCGAAGGGTGTCCTATTAGTTGGACCTCCAGGTACAGGTAAAACATTACTTGCACGTGCTGTTGCAGGTGAAGCAGGCGTTCCGTTCTTCTCTATTAGTGGTTCTGATTTCGTAGAGATGTTTGTCGGTGTCGGTGCTTCCCGTGTACGTGATCTATTTGAAAATGCGAAGAAAAATGCTCCTTGTATCATTTTCATTGATGAAATTGACGCAGTGGGTCGTCAACGTGGCGCAGGCCTTGGTGGTGGTCACGATGAGCGTGAGCAAACGCTGAACCAACTTCTTGTTGAAATGGATGGATTCGGTGCAAACGAAGGTATTATTATCATCGCTGCAACAAACCGTCCTGATATCCTTGACCCAGCGTTATTACGTCCGGGACGTTTTGACCGTCAGATTACAGTGGATCGTCCAGATGTAAATGGACGTGAAGCAGTACTGAAAGTCCACGCTCGTAATAAGCCGCTCGATGAGGATATTAACTTACGAGCAATTGCAACTCGTACACCAGGATTCTCTGGTGCAGATCTTGAAAACTTATTAAATGAAGCTGCGCTAGTAGCTGCGCGTCAAGATAAGAAGAAAATTGACATGTCTGATATCGATGAAGCGACGGATCGTGTTATTGCAGGTCCTGCTAAGAAGAGTCGTGTTATTTCTGAAAAAGAACGTAATATCGTTGCATTCCATGAAGCAGGCCACACTGTAATTGGTGTTGTCCTCGATGAGGCCGATATCGTTCATAAAGTAACAATTGTCCCTCGTGGGCAAGCTGGCGGGTATGCAGTAATGCTTCCAAAAGAAGACCGTTACTTCATGACGAAACCAGAATTGCTTGATAAAATCACTGGCTTACTTGGCGGCCGCGTAGCTGAGGAAATTGTATTTGGAGAAGTAAGTACAGGAGCTCATAATGACTTCCAACGTGCGACTGGTATCGCTAGACGCATGGTAACGGAGTTTGGTATGAGTGACAAACTTGGTCCAATGCAATTTGGTAGCTCACAAGGAGGTCAAGTGTTCTTAGGAAGAGACTTCCATTCAGAGCAAAACTACAGTGATGCAATTGCACATGACATTGATGTAGAAATGCAAAACATTATGAAAGAATGTTATGCTCGTGCAAAACAAATTCTTACTGAAAAACGAGATAAGCTCGACATTATCGCAAAAACGTTACTTGAAGTAGAAACGTTAGATGCAGAGCAAATCAATCATTTATATGAGCATGGAACTTTACCTGAGCGTAAAAAATCTTCTGAAGGTGATGTGAAAGTGAACATCACAATGAAAAAAGATGATGAAAACGCAGAGGATAAGGAAGAAACAAAGGAGTGACAATAGTCACTCCTTTTTTCTATGTTGAAGGACTTGTGCACTTGTATGTGATATAAATTTGCATTCTCCTTGCATTAAAAATTGAAATAGTGAACAATCTTTTTGTAAAATGATAAAGATGGAAAACCTGATTATATAGGTATGTATGATATGATGGCATTATAAGTTTTGTACATATTGCACAAATATAGATTAAATAAGATAAGTGGTGAGAATATGATTTTTGTATTGGATGTAGGGAATACAAATGCGGTGCTTGGTGTGTTCGAAGAGGGGAAGCTTCGCCAGCATTGGCGTATGGAAACAGATCGTCATAAAACGGAAGATGAATACGGTATGTTAGTGAAACAATTACTTGAGCATGAAGGTCTTTCTTTTCAGGATGTGAAAGGGATTATTGTTTCTTCGGTTGTACCGCCAATTATGTTTGCTTTAGAGCGCATGTGTGAAAAGTACTTCAAAATTAAGCCCCTTGTAGTAGGGCCAGGAATAAAAACGGGTTTAAATATTAAATACGAAAATCCACGTGAAGTTGGGGCGGACCGTATTGTAAATGCTGTAGCTGGTATTCAATTATATGGAAGTCCGCTTATTATTGTTGATTTTGGTACAGCTACTACATATTGCTATATTAATGAGGATAAGCATTATATGGGCGGTGTAATTACACCAGGTATTATGATTTCAGCAGAAGCTTTATACAGTAGGGCTGCAAAGCTTCCTCGTATTGAAATTACAAAACCAAGTAGTATTGTTGGGAAAAATACAGTAAGTGCAATGCAAGCAGGCATTCTTTATGGATATGTTGGGCAAGTGGAAGGTATTGTGAAGCGCATGAAAGAAGAAGCTAAACAAGAACCGACAGTTATTGCAACTGGTGGATTAGCGAAGTTAATTGCAGAAGAATCTAATGTAATTGATATTGTGGATCCATTCTTAACATTAAAAGGTTTGCATATGCTATATGAACGTAATGCAAATTTACAACATGAGAAGGGTGAATAAATCAGTATGAAAGATTATTTAGTAAAAGCGTTAGCGTTTGATGGAGAAGTTCGTGCGTATAGTGTGCGTACAACAAATACAGTAAGTGAAGCGCAAAGACGTCATGATACGTGGAGAACTGCTTCTGCAGCACTTGGCCGTTCGTTAACAGCTGGTGCAATGATGGGAGCTATGTTAAAAGGTGATCAGAAACTAACAATTAAGGTAGAAGGTAATGGTCCGCTTGGTCCAATCTTAGTGGATGCTCATGCAAATGGGGATGTGCGTGGGTATGTAACAAATCCGCATGTTGATTTTGAAGCGACGGAGCAGGGGAAATTACGTGTATATCAGGCAGTGGGTACAGAAGGGTTTTTAACAGTAATTAAAGACATTGGTATGCGTGAACCGTTTATCGGGCAGTCCCCAATTGTTTCGGGAGAATTAGGAGAAGACTTTACGTATTATTTTGCTGTTTCTGAGCAAACACCTTCTTCTGTTGGGGTTGGTGTCCTTGTGAATGGGGATGACAGTATATTGGCAGCTGGTGGATTTATTCTGCAAATTATGCCAGGGGCACAGGAAGAGACCATTTCATATATTGAAGAACGTCTACAAAAAATCCCACCGGTTTCAAAATTAATTGAACAAGGTCTTTCACCAGAAGAATTGCTATATGAAGTACTAGGGGAAGACAAAGTGAAAGTGTTAGAAACGATGGATGTTCAATTCAATTGTACATGTTCACGCGAGCGCATCGAAAGTGTGTTAATTAGTCTAGGTAAAAAAGAATTGGAACAAGTTCGTGAGGAAGAAGATGAAACAGAAGTGCATTGTCATTTCTGTAATGAACGATATAAGTTTTCTAAAGAAGATATTACAAACCTAATTGAAGGCCTGTAATAATAACCATTAGTAATGGTTAATCAATCATCCAAATAGATTGACAAACAAGGAATTTTCTGACAAAATCGAAATATAGATAAAACCAATAAAAATACTCGGTGTTAGGAGTGACAGGAATGCGAGTGGCACAGTCAGTTTCAGAATTAATCGGGAAAACGCCGATCGTTAAGTTGAACCGCATCGTAGAACAAGACAGCGCAGATATATACTTAAAATTAGAATTTATGAATCCTGGAAGTAGCGTAAAAGATCGTATTGCATTAGCAATGATCGAAGCTGCTGAGCAAAAAGGGTTATTAAAAGAAGGCGATACAATCATTGAACCAACAAGTGGTAACACAGGGATTGGTTTGGCGATGGTAGCAGCTGCAAAAGGATATAAAGCAATTCTAGTAATGCCAGAAACGATGAGTATTGAACGTCGTAATTTATTGCGTGCTTATGGCGCTGAATTAGTATTGACTCCAGGGGCTGAAGGAATGGGCGGTGCAATTCGTAAAGCAACTGAATTAGCAAAAGAGCATGGTTACTTTATACCGCAACAATTCCAAAATCCGGCGAACCCAGAAATTCATCGCTTAACAACAGGGCCAGAAATTGTTGAACAAATGGGTGATCAATTAGATGCATTTATCGCTGGTATCGGTACTGGTGGAACGATTACGGGCGCTGGTGAGGTGTTAAAAGAAACATATAAAGACATTAAAATTTATGCGGTAGAACCTGCGGATTCTCCAGTGTTATCTGGCGGAAAACCAGGTCCACATAAGATCCAAGGTATTGGGGCAGGATTTGTTCCTGAGACATTGGATGTAGAAATATATGATGAAATCATTCAAGTGAAAACAGAGCAAGCGTTTGAATATGCAAGAAAAGTAGCTTGTGAAGAAGGGATTTTAGTTGGTATCTCTTCAGGCGCCGTTATTTATGCTGCGACAGAAGTGGCAAAAAAATTAGGTAAAGGGAAAAAGGTACTTGTTATTATCCCGAGTAATGGTGAACGTTATTTAAGTACACCACTTTATCAATTTGAATCATAATCTCATATGTTCGAGAACAAGCATTTCTGAAAAAGGGATGCTTGTTCTTTTTTCGTTTGAAAATAGGAAAAGAGTGAATGACTAGAAAACTTCATGTAAAATAAATAGTAGTAAAGTTAAATTATTTTCACAAGCTCTCAAGGACAATTATTTCATACTAACCATCTATGATTTAGGATGATTAGTCTAAGGGAGTGGGATAAAAGAAGACGGGGTGTTGATATGCAGCAAAGAAAATCTTTAGCGCTTTCTATTCCATATCATTTAGATTTTTTTAAGCAGTATAAGTTTCTTTCTCAGAATAAGAATCAACATATTTTGTTAGAAAGTGGACGTGGAGGTCGCTATAGTATCGCGGGGCTCGATCCTGTAGCGGTGATTCAGGGGAAGAATGAAACGTTATATATAAGTGAGAGCGGTAAGGAAACAATAAAACGAGGAAATCCATTAGACTTAATGCAAACGTATATGGAACGATGGGAAACGAATCATAATCCAGATTATCCGCCATTTCAAGGTGGTGCAATCGGGTATTTTAGTTATGACTGTATACGTTATATTGAGAAGCTTCCTTCCTTCGCGGAGGATGATGTGGATATACCTGATATATTCTTTTTATTATTTGATGACGTGTTTGTGTATGATCAACAAGAGAAAGTACTATGGATTATTACACATTATATAGATGAACGTGAAGACGCAGAAAGGCGTTTAAATGAATGGAAGAGTCTTTGGATGAAGGAAGCTCCTGAAGTTAAAATACCATTTGAATGTCCTGAAAATAGAAATGAAGCGGTAGCTTTTACAGAAGAAGGATTTATGAAAGCTGTTCAGCGTATTCAAGAATACATTGGGGCCGGAGATGTGTTTCAAGTAAACCTGTCTACAAGGCAGGAGAAAACATTACAAACACATCCGTTTGAAATTTATACGAACCTTCGTGAAATTAATCCATCACCATATATGGGATATTTAGAACTTGGAGATTTTCAAATTGTTAGCGGCTCGCCAGAATTATTAATTAAAAAACAAGGAAGCCAAGTAAGTACTAGACCGATTGCAGGGACGCGTTCTCGTGGGAAAAATGAACAAGAAGATGAAAGTTTAGCGAAAGAGCTGATTGAAAATGAAAAGGAACGAGCAGAACATGTGATGCTCGTTGATTTAGAACGAAATGATTTAGGACGAGTTTGTAAGTATGGAACTGTTGAAGTGGATGAATTCATGGTAATTGAAAAATACTCGCATGTTATGCATATCGTTTCAAATGTTCGCGGTGAGGTCCGAGAAAATAAGGATGCTTTCGATTTAGTGAGAGCAGTATTTCCTGGTGGGACAATCACAGGTGCCCCGAAAATTCGCACGATGGAAATTATAGAGGAACTGGAACCAGTAAGGCGTGGTATCTATACAGGATCAATTGGATGGATTGGCTATTCAGGGGATATGGAATTAAATATTGTAATTCGGACGCTACTTGCAAAAGACGGTCAAGCATATGTACAGGCTGGAGCAGGAATTGTAATTGATTCAAATCCGGAAAATGAGTATAAAGAGTCGTTGAAAAAAGCAATTGCCTTATGGCGTGCAAAAGAAAGCAGCGAAGAAACGGTTAGGTGAGAGAAATGATATTGATGATTGATAATTATGATTCTTTTACATTTAATTTAGTGCAGTTTCTTGGAGAACTTGGACAAGAGCTTGTTGTTAAACGTAATGATGAAATTACAATTTCAGATATTGAACAAATGAAACCAGATTTTTTAATGATTTCACCAGGGCCTTGTAGTCCGAATGAAGCTGGTATAAGTATGGATGTTATTAAATATTTCGCAGGGAAGATTCCTATTTTTGGCGTGTGCCTAGGTCATCAATCCATTGCGCAAGTATTTGGAGGTGATGTTGTTCGTGCAGAACGTTTAATGCATGGAAAAACATCGCCAATGTATCATGATGGAAAAACAATTTTCTCGGAAATTCCAAATCCATTTACAGCAACGCGTTACCATTCTCTTATTGTCAAAAAAGAAACATTGCCGGAATGTTTAGAAGTGACATCTTGGACAGAAGAAGGAGAGATTATGGCACTACGTCATAAAACATTGCCAATCGAAGGAGTACAGTTTCATCCAGAATCCATTATGACTTCACATGGGAAAGAATTATTACAAAACTTTATTCGGAGTTACAGCCCGAGTGTATCATCATGTTAATTTATGTGAATGGTACGTATGTAGAAGCTAGTGAGGCAAAAATCTCTCCTTATGATCATGGATATTTATATGGACTGGGGGTTTTCGAGACATTCCGTATTTATAATGGTCATCCATTTTTATTAGATGATCATTATGAACGTTTAATGGATGCTCTTTCTGCATTGCAAATTGAGTGGAAGCTGACGAAAGATGATGTGCTTCGTATTTTGCAGGAACTACTCGAAAGGAATGGGCTCGACCATGCGTATGTTCGCTTCAATGTATCGGCTGGTATAGATGAAATAGGCTTACAAACAGGGGTATACGAAGAGCCGTCTGTTATTGTATTTATAAAACCATTAGCTGCTTCAGGTGCAGTGGTAGAAAAGGAAGGCGTTATTTTGAATCAAGCTCGGAATACGCCGGAAGGAGCCTTTCGTTTAAAGTCCCATCATTATTTAAATAACATTTTAGGAAAACGTGAAATTGGAAATGTTGTGAGTAAAGAAGGGATTTTCTTTACTCAAGCAGGTTATGTAGCTGAGGGGATTGTTTCGAATCTCTTTTTTGTGAAAGAGAGTATTTTATATACACCATCGCTTGAAACGGGAATTTTAAACGGGATCACTCGTGCTTTTATTATAAGGATTGCTGAAATGTTAAATATACAAGTGAAGGAAGGCTTCTTTACGAAAGGTGAGTTGCTTTCGGCAGATGAAGTGTTTGTAACAAATTCTGTTCAAGAAATTGTCCCGCTTCGTCATATTGAAGGAAGAGATTTCCCGGGTAAAGAGGGTAAGGTTACAAGGGAACTAATGCATGTATATGAAATGCATAGAGAAAATCTTTGGAGCCGAAATGAATTGCAGAGAGGAGATATATAGTTTGAAGTGGAATTATGATTTGCGCTGCGGCGAATATACATTAAATTTAAATGAGAAAACATTAATTATGGGGATTTTGAATGTGACGCCAGATTCATTCTCGGATGGTGGAAACTATAACGAGGTAGAAACAGCTGTTCGTCATGCGAAAGAAATGGCAAGTAGTGGGGCTGATATCATTGATATTGGCGGTGAATCGACTCGTCCTGGCTTTGCGAAAGTTTCGGTAGAAGAGGAGTTAGAGCGTGTAATTCCGATGATTCAAGCGGTTTCAAGAGAGGTGAAACTGCCTATTTCTATTGATACGTATAAAGCGGAAGTTGCAAAGCAAGCAATTGAAGCGGGGGCTCATATTATTAATGATGTTTGGGGAGCGAAGGCGGAACCGAAGATTGCAGAAGTTGCGGCACATTATAATGTACCGATTATTTTAATGCATAATCGTGACAATACAAATTATCGCAATTTGATGGCTGATATGATTGCGGATTTATATGAGAGTGTTAAAATTGCAAAAGACGCAGGTGTACGTGATGAAAATATTATTTTAGACCCAGGTATTGGCTTTGCAAAGACACCTGAACAAAATTTAGAAGCGATGCGTAATTTAGAACAACTAAATGTATTAGGATATCCGGTTCTTCTTGCAACTTCAAGAAAATCATTTATCGGTCATGTTTTAGATTTACCGGTAGAGGAACGTGTAGAGGGGACAGGGGCGTCAATTTGTCTTGGGATTGAAAAAGGCTGTGAAATGATACGTGTTCATGACGTAAAAGAAATGGCGCGTATGGCGAAGATGATGGACGCGATGCTCGGTAAGGGGGTAAAGTGATTGGATAAAATTTATATCCATGACATGGAGTTTTACGGTTATCATGGGGTATTTCCAGAAGAGAATAAACTAGGGCAACGATTTAAGGTAGATTTGACGGTAGAGCTAGATTTGAAGCCAGCGGGTGAGAGTGACAACTTGGAGCATTCCGTAAACTATGGAGAGCTTTTTGAACTGTGCCGACAAGTTGTGGAGGATCAAACATATAAACTGGTAGAAAGTATTGCGGAAAATATAGCTGCAAACATATTAAAGCAGTATGTAAGTATTTCGCGTTGTACAGTAAAGGTTATTAAGCCAGATCCGCCGATACCAGGACATTATCGTGCTGTAGCGGTAGAAATCACGAGAGAGCGACCATGAAAAATATAGCGTACGTTGCACTAGGATCAAATATCGGTGATCGTTATACTTATTTAACTCAAGCAATTGAGTTGTTAAATAACAATTCTCATATTCAGGTTGAGGATGTTTCTTCCGTATATGAAACGGATCCAGTTGGGTATACAGATCAAAATCGTTTTTTAAATCTAGTTATAAAAATTTCTACCAATTTATTGCCGCAAGAATTATTGAAAGTAACGCAAAACGTTGAGGTTGACTTAGGAAGAAAAAGGGGAATTAGGTGGGGGCCACGAACCATTGACCTTGACATTTTACTCTATAATCAAGAAAATATTGAAGCAGAGAATCTTATTGTTCCGCATCCGCGGATGTTTGAAAGAGCTTTTGTTATCGTTCCGTTGTTAGAGATTAATCAAGATATAAAACAAAACATTTCACGTTCACAAGTAGAAGAAATGAAAAGGCGAGAGGGAGTAACGGTATGGAAGCAGAAAAATGGGGAAGACGCATTCGTGCTTTTCGGAAGTTAAAAGGTTATACGCAGGAAGGTTTTGCGAAAGAATTAGGGGTATCTGTATCGGTTTTAGGAGAAGTTGAGAGAGGAAATAGATCACCTTCTCAAGATTTCGTTGTAGAAGTTGCGAAGACATTAAATGTTTCAATAGACGAATTAATGCCAAAGTGAGGATAAAGGAAGGTGATAGTCAAGTGTTAAAGATTGCAAACATTGAGATGAAGAATCCAGTTGTACTAGCACCGATGGCAGGAGTGTGTAATTCTGCATTCCGTTTAACGGTAAAGGAATTTGGTGCAGGTCTAGTATGTGCTGAAATGGTAAGTGATAAGGCGATTTTATTTAATAACCAAAAAACATTAGATATGTTATATATCGATGAGAGAGAGAAACCGCTAAGTTTACAAATTTTTGGCGGTGAGAAAGAAACGCTTGTTGGTGCTGCGAAATATGTAGATAAGAATACAACAGCGGATATTATTGATATTAATATGGGTTGCCCAGTTCCGAAGATTACAAAGTGTGATGCGGGGGCGAAATGGCTTTTAGATCCAAATAAAGTATATGAAATGGTTGCGGCAGTCGTGGATGCTGTTGAAAAGCCAGTTACAGTTAAAATGCGTATCGGCTGGGATGAAGACCACATTTTTGCAATTGAAAACGCTAGAGCTGTTGAACGTGCAGGAGGCCAGGCGGTAGCGGTTCATGGACGTACACGTGTACAGATGTATGAAGGGAAAGCGGATTGGGATATTATTAAACAAGTAAAACAATCTGTAAATATCCCGGTTATCGGAAATGGTGACGTAGAAACTCCTCAAGATGCAAAACGTATGCTTGATGAAGTTGGTGTAGATGGTGTTATGATTGGCCGTGCAGCTCTTGGTAATCCATGGATGATTTATCGTACGGTAAAGTATTTAGAAACAGGAGAATTAATGCCAGAACCGACAGTGCGTGAGAAAATTGATGTATGTATGCTGCACTTAGATCGCCTTATTGATTTAAAGAACGAAGATATTGCAGTGAGAGAAATGAGAAAGCATGCAGCTTGGTACTTAAAAGGTGTTCGTGGTAATGCGGGAGTACGTAATGCGATTAATACTTCTAATACACGTCAAGACCTTGCTTCTTTATTAGGTGCATTTGTAGAAGAAGTAGAAGCGAAACAAAAAACAATTCATGTTGGTTAAGAGGAAGTGAGAGGGGATGATTGACATTCTCTCGTTCACTTCCTATAATTACGTGAAAGAAAGAAGAACTGCCAGTTACTTGCTGGCAGTTTTTCTAGTTGGGTAGAAAATGATATACTGTATATATTGTAAAATTTAATAGAGCTGGAGTGATATCAATACCATGGATAACATGAACCACGAAGAATTAAACGACCAATTGCTTGTTCGTCGCGAGAAGTTACATAGCTTACGTGAACAAGGTATCGATCCGTTTGGTAAACGTTTTGAACGTACAAATTCAACGAAAGAATTACTAAGCTTGTATGAAGAATTCTCTAAAGAAGAATTAGAAGAGAAAGAAATCTCTGTTTCTATCGCTGGTCGTATTATGACGAAACGCGGTAAAGGGAAAGCTGGTTTTGCGCATATCCAAGACTTACATGGACAAGTTCAAATCTATGTTCGTAAAGATGCTGTTGGAGATGAGCAATATGAATTGTTTAAGACAGCTGACTTAGGTGACTTAGTAGGGATTGAAGGGAAAGTTTTCAAAACAAATGTAGGAGAGCTTTCAGTAAAAGCAACAGGATTTACACTATTAACGAAATCTCTTCGTCCACTTCCAGATAAATACCATGGATTGAAAGACGTTGAACAGCGTTACCGTCAACGTTACCTAGATTTAATCACGAGTATGGAGAGCCGTGAAACATTCGTTACTCGTAGTAAAATCATTCGCGAAATGAGAAGATACTTAGATGACAATGGTTACCTTGAAGTAGAAACACCAATGATGCATGCGATTGCTGGTGGGGCATCTGCTCGTCCATTCATTACACATCATAATGCGTTAGATATGGAATTATATATGCGTATTGCGATTGAGTTACACTTAAAGCGCCTTATTGTAGGTGGTTTAGAGAAAGTATACGAAATCGGCCGTGTATTCCGTAATGAAGGTGTATCAACACGTCATAACCCTGAATTTACAATGATTGAATTATATGAAGCGTATGCTGACTATAAAGATATTATGAAACTAACAGAAAATATGATTGCTCATATCGCAAAACAAGTACTAGGTACGACAACAATTCAGTACGGTGAGCAAGAAATTAATTTAGAGCCAGAATGGACACGTCTTCATATGGTAGACGCAATTAAACAATATTCTGGAGCAGATTTCTGGAGCCCGATGAGCGTGGAGGAAGCACGTGCATTAGCGAAAGAACATGGTGTGGAAATTAAAGATACAATGGAAGTTGGTCATATTATTAATGAATTCTTCGAACAAAAAGTAGAAGAAAAATTAATTCAACCTACATTTATCTATGGTCACCCAGTGGAAATTTCTCCACTTGCGAAAAAGAATGATGAAGATCCACGATTTACAGACCGTTTCGAATTATTCATTGTTGCTCGTGAGCATGCAAATGCATTCACAGAATTAAATGATCCGATCGATCAAAAAGAACGTTTTGAGGCTCAATTAAAAGAGCGTGAACAAGGTAATGATGAAGCTCATATGATGGACGATGATTATATCGAAGCTCTTGAGTATGGTATGCCTCCTACAGGTGGATTAGGGATTGGTATTGATCGCCTTGTTATGCTATTAACAAATGCACCATCTATTCGTGACGTACTGTTATTCCCAGCAATGCGTCATAAGTAAGACTAAGCTTTGGAGATTTCTCCAAAGCTTTTCTTTTTGTTACTCTGTGTTTGTATATGGTGAATTTAGAATTGCTCATTATTATATAGAAGGAAGGTATCTTTATATAGGAGATTGATACTGTTTTTATACTTTTTTACTAGGTTAAAAATTTTGTAAAAAAACTATTGCATTTTAATAAATTAGCTGGTATATTTATATTCGTTGTCACGAAAGGCAACGCAAGAAACAAATGAAAAACAACTTTTTAAATAAAAAAAGTTGTTGACGAAAATATAACGAAATGTTATATTAGTAAAGTCGCTCCGGTGACAAACGAGTTCTCTGAA